>CALDZJ010000076.1 GCA_937944055.1 uncultured Verrucomicrobiales bacterium
TGATCCTTCCCATGAATTTTTGACGCGATGGACGGGCCCGGTGATGCTTTCGATGAGTTGGTAGCTTTGATCAAGGTATTGGTAGGTGTAGACCTGGGCGTTGCGGTCATTGGTGACTGTCTCGAGGCGGCCTGCGTGGTCATAGGTGTAGCTGCTTCCGTATAAGGGGGCGGCATCCGGCTGAGGGGTGATCCTGCAAAACTTAGGTCTTAGAATCTCATCATAGTTCCGTGTGAGGGTGTTGCTGGCACTGGGGAGGTCAGAGTCTTGGCTCTTTGTAGTCGGGATCGATCGCTTTGATCTTGGCGACGGTGGCGCGGAATTTTTGCCGATATCTGAGGGCGCTTTTGTCGAATTTTCGGGCTCGTTCTGCCCAGCTTTCGAGTTTTCCGGGGACGGAACGGCTGGAGGAGAAGCGATGGTTTTGGTGAGCGGTGCGAGCGGTTTCTTCGGCGTAGCGGATGAGCACGAGGTATTTTTCTGCGTTGGCAATTTCTTGGGTCAGTTGCTGATTCAAGGCGGCGTCAATTTGAGCTGCTGGTTCTGATGAGCTGAGGTTTTTATTGGCTGAGCTGCCTTGGAGATGGCGTTTTTTCTGGCGGGCATCTTGCTGGATGATGGTGGCCATGCTTTGCTGCGCTTCGGTGAGGTCGAGGGCGAGTGCTTTGCGAAATTCTGGGCTCAGTTCGGAAACTTGAAGGCGGGCGGCTCCGCTGCTGTGCATGATGATGATGCCAGCGGGATCAATTTTAGAAATTTTGGCGTCTTGATAGTTTAGTGGGTGGATGAGGTGTGCGGCTTTGAGTTCTTTTTCAAGGTAGAGGGGCCAAATCTTGTTTCTGACGCTGTTGCGGTGATGGGATTTTTTGGCGATGATTTGCTCAATGTCTTTTCGGGCGGCGGCGGCTTGTTGTTGTAGTTCAGTAACTGTGGCGTTGAGGGTCGCGATTTGAGAGTTCATTTCTTTTGCTTGGGCGACTGGCCTTACGATGAGGTCCTGCTGGGCGTTTAGTTCTTCTTTTTGGAGAATCAGGTCATGTTCGAGGGATGCGAGGAGGCGGCTTTGGTCTTGAACTCTCTTGGCTCGCTCTTGATTGAGCGCGGAGGTGGAGATGGACTGGTGGACGGCCTTGTTGGCGACGGAGAAGCCACCGGCGACGAGGAGGATGGTGAGGATGCCTCCGATGATGAAGCCTCCTAAGCCGGCTGCTTCGCTGATCAGGGTTCTCATCTTTTGACGGCTTTGAGGTCGGTCTTAAGCTGGGAGAGTTCCCTCTGAAGTTCTACGATTTCTAGCTTGGCTTGCATGGAGCGTTTGGAGTAGAGGCTGGCCTTGCTGCGGGCTTGGCGGACCTTTCCTTGACCGGAGGAGATGCGCCCGTTTGCTTTGGCTCTTCTTACTTCTCGTTCGATCTCCCTCGCTTTGCGCTCGAAGTCGGCGGAGGTGTTTTTCATTTTGCTGGCGTAGGTTAATTTTTCTCTGATTTCTTCTCTCTTTTTCTGGATTTCTTGTTCGAGGAAGGTCACTTGGTCAGCGCTTCTTTTTTTGTCTCTTTTCTTTTTGTGATTGGCCTCGATGATTCCTCGTTTCTCGCTGGCGATTTTCATTTTTTCACGGAAGGCGGTGGCTTCTTGTTCGCTGAATTGGAAGCGATCTTGGACTGAGCTGGGGAGTTGCTCGTAGGGGATGCCGATTGGGCCGGAGGCTTTCATGACGCGGAGGTGAAGGGGGCTGATTTCACGGATTTTACTTTTCTTGTAGTCGTCGCCAAGTGTCTCTGAGAGGTCGATGATTTCACCAATCGCGAGGCCTCGTTCGTTTCGCCGATAGCGTTCACGATAGAGTTCATGTTTTTGCTGCATTTCACTCAGTTGATGGTTTAGCTGCTGGAGAGAGCTTTGGAGCTGGGTGTTTTCTTTTTCTTCTTGGTTAAGGTTTTGTGTCAGGCTGTTTAGGGCTTTGGTGAGTTCGGTGTTTTTTTTCCCTTTCGCGAGTTTCTCTTCACCGCGTTGGATGTCGGAGGAGAGTTGCTCGATCATCCGGTCCCGATCGATAATCTTGGAGGCCATGGAGGGGTCGGAGCTGTCAACGTCTCCGCTCATTACGGCCATTCCAAGACCACAAAATCCGGCGAGGACGAGGAGCGCAAGGAGTAGCCCAGCAATGCCAACGCTGCGTGGGTTTTCATGAAAGTCATTAAACATTTTATTGATGAGGGCTGAGGTGTTTTTTAATTTTTAACGGATCGGGTAATCTTTCTGGTATTTCTCAAAGTCTGCGGCGGCATTTTTCTTTTTTTCTTCCAGCATCTGAATTTCTTTTTCTAGTTCCTCTTTTTTGGCGGTGGCTTCTTTGATTTTAGCTTTGAGGGGTTCTAGGTCTGGGAGGTCGTCAGGGATTTCGATTCTTTCGATCTGATTTCTGATTTTCCGACGTTCGTCTTCTAGTCGTTCTATTTCATCTCCTTGTTCACGGTGCCTGGTGACTAGGGTTTGATTTTCTTTTTCTCCTTGGCAGGAGGTAAAAATGCTGCAGACAACTAAGATGAAAAGTGAAAGTTTCACTCTCAATTTTTTCTCAAAAAGCTATAAAATGTCAACTGTTGAAATTTATAGATTTTTTCGATTTTTAACAGTTACTGGGAAGCTATGAGAGGAGGCTGGTGGGCTTAGTCACCGAGGCAGTAGAGGAAGCCATCTTTTGATCCGGCGTAGACACGGCCATTCCAGACGACGGGGGTGGCGTCGAACATGGGTCCGCTAAGGCGATCAAGGCGGATCATTTTCCCGGCTGGGGTGACTTGGTAGAGGTCCATGCCATTGTCGTATCCGATGATGATTTTATCGCCGACGAAGAGGGGGGTGGAGATGGAGCCTTGGGGGAGTGTGACGCGGTCTAGGATGAGGGG
>CALDZJ010000077.1 GCA_937944055.1 uncultured Verrucomicrobiales bacterium
CGCGAATACTGGAATGGCATGGTCCCCACTTTAAAAGTGGCCGATGAACTCCGCCACCGCCTCGGAGTAATACTCCGCTACATCACCTCCGCGTACCGCTCGCCCGAGTATAACGCGCAGTGCCCCGGAGCCTCACCCCGCTCCTACCACACCAAAAACATTGCGCTGGATCTCGTCTACGATTGCCCAGCCAGCGTCGCCATGACCGAGGCCCGAAAGATGCGTGACGAAGGACTCTTCAAGGGCGGCCTAGGCCTCTACAAGACCTTCATCCACATCGACACCCGTGGACGAAACGCGAACTGGGGATAGCCTGCTCAACACTGGCCAATCACTCATCAAATCTTCAAAAAACCAAGGCTCAAAAAAATCACGATTTATGTCACAGAAATCCTGCTGTAGCAGCTCCGAAGTCTCTGAAGCATCTCAGACGACCCAGCCAGCCCAAGCGCACTCCCTACCTCTCTCCGCCTACACTCCGCTCATCGTCATCATTATCGCCACCCTCCTCTCAGCGAGCGCCCTCGAACTCTCCAGCCCTGCCTCCTCCTTTCACCGTTGGATGCACCACTTCATGGGGCTCTTTCTCGTCATCTTCGCGATCGTGAAACTCTTCAATCTCCGCGCCTTCGCAGCCGGCTTTGCAAAGTATGATCTGCTCGCAGCCCGCTCTTCCAGCTACGCTCGTTTCTACCCCTTTCTCGAGCTCAGTCTCGGCCTTTCCTACCTCGCCTTTCATCAAGAGTGGCCCGCCAAACTTACCTACCTCGCCACCATCCTTATTCTCAGCTTCGGCACCCTTGGAGTGCTCGATACGATCCGTAAAAAGAAACAAATCGACTGCGCCTGCATGGGCCAATTACTAAAAGTTCCTGTCTCCACCGTTACCCTTACCGAAAATTTAAGCATGAGCGCGATGGCTCTCCTCATGCTTCTTAATTAAGGATCCAGCGCCCCAGCACTTCCACGCAAGTTGCGAAAAGGGAATTTCCAAAATCCACGAATCGTCTAAACTTCCAGCATGATTCGCACCCTTCTCCTCGCCGCGCTCATCCTCCCTAGCAATGCTTCTGAGTGGATTCCCCTCTTTAACGGGAAAGACCTGAAAGGCTGGACTCCTAAAATCGCAAAGCAGGCACTCGGTGAAGATCCTTACCGCACCTTCCGCGTAGAGGATGGTATTTTGAAATGTGAATACGATGCTTACCCCGCCTTTGACGGGCAATTTGGCCACCTCTTTACCAATTTCTCTTACTCGCACTACCTCTTCCGGCTCGAGTATAAATTCACCGGGAAGGCCCTTCCTGATGCTCCTCATTACGTGAATCTCAATAGCGGGATCATGATCCATGCTCAACCTCCGCAGTCCATGACGCTTCAGCAAGGCTTCCCCGTAAGCCTCGAATTCCAATTCTTAGCGGACGAGGGAAAAGGAAAACGCCCGACCGGAAATCTCTGCACCCCCGGCACAAATGTCGAAATCAAAGGAAAGCTCATCACCCAACACATTGTCACTTCCGCGGCCCAGACCTTAGATGCTGATCAGTGGGTCCCAATCGAGATCGAAGTACGAGGAAACCAAGAGGTCATCCACCGCGTGAATGGAAAAGAAGTTTTGCGTTACCAAAAACCACAAATCGATCCCGCAGGCCGCATTGTCTCCACGAAAGATCTGCTCAAGGCCGGGCAAGGACTCCAACTCTCGCATGGCCATATTGCCCTCCAAGCTGAGGGCCAGCCGATTTGGTTCCGCAAGATCGAGATCAAGCCGCTTGAGCCCCTTGATCCGCTTGAGCCCCTTGAGCCAGAGGAGAGCGAAGCGAAGGACTAATTGAATGGGAGCTCCAGCTGCTTCGCATGCACTCTGCCACGACAAAGGCGTAGTTTACGACGTAAGCCCCAGACCCGACTGCGGCTCACTCTGACTCTCCAACGGGCCCACCCAAGGCGGATCTTCCAATAAGTTTTACTGTTCACGAGAACAACTTAACTTTTGAACACTATTTAGCAAGCTTAACTTTCACTAAGATCGCTCGAACTTGCTCTGACGACTCGATCTACCGGGAGTTTCGTGACGATATTCCCCTTGGAGCCTCGGCTCTTAACGCCGATTTCACCAAAGACAAAAGGACGAGAAACATTCCGAAGTCGCAGTGCTGGCTTCAAGTGGACCACCACCGCATTCGCCGCGCTCTCCTCCTCGCTGTCATGGACCGCAAAGTAAATCACGCGGGTCCCCTTCGTGCCCTTCCCCATTGGATAGATTTTATCACGCGTCACTCCGCCTGCTTTGAAACGCTTAGCGAAGTAGGGCCCATCACGCCCCTCTCGGTAAATCATAGAGTAAATTTTAGGCTCCTCTTTTCGCAGCACTGAGACGTGCACCGGCCGCTTCCCAACAAAGATCTTATCCGCCACCTTCGTCACCCGCATCTCCCCATCGAGAGAAAAAATGATGATGTCATCAAGGGTAGAGCATTTTTCCAGCGCCTCTTCTTTCTTTAGAGAAATACCAGCGAAACCATTCTTGCGGTCCAGATAGAGAGTCTCACTCGCTACCACCACTGCGGAACGCTTCACCACGCCAAATTCGGCGATCTCAGTCCGGCGCTCCTTACCCTTCCCATATTTTTTGATCAGTGATTTAAAATAAGCGATCGAGTAGCGGGTGATGTTTTTAATGTTCTTTTCCGTCTCTTCGATCCTCTCTTCTAGCCCCTTAATCTCCTCATCCGCACGGAAGCTATCATACTTGGAGATTCGCTTAATTCGAATCTCAGTGAGGCGGATAATATCATCGCGAGTCACCTCGCGTTTGAGCGATTTTTTAAACGGCTCCAAGCCTTGATCAATCGCCTCGAGGACCGCTTCCCAAGTCTCGCATTCCTCGATATCTCGGTAGATGCGATTCTCAATAAAGATGCGCTCCAGCGAGCTGTAGTGCCACTTATCGTTGAGCTCTCCGAGTAAAATCTGCAACTCTAGGAGAAGAAGATCTTTCGTCATGAAAGCGCAATTTTTTAAGATCTCCGTCACCGGCATGAAGTGCGGACGCCCGTCATGAATCACACAGGAATTCGGCGAAATACTCACTTCGCAATCGGTAAAGGCATAGAGCGCTTCACGCGTCATCTCAGCATCAGCTCCGGCTGGGAGATGGACGAGAATTTCGACATTTTCCGCCGTGTTATCCTCGATTTTTGAAATCTTAATCTTCCCTTTCTCGTTCGCACTCACGATGGAATCCATCACTCCACCAGTGGTCGTCCCGAAGGGGATGGAGCTGATGCGGATCAGCTTTGCTTTCACCACCTCGATATTTGAGCGCACCCTAACCTTGCCTCCCCGCAGCCCATCTCGATAGTCACTGACATCGATCAAGCCCCCCGTGTGGAAATCCGGAAAGAGCTCGAAGGCCTGTTTGCGAAGCGCGCAAATGCAGGCTTCGATGAGCTCGATAAAATTGTGCGGGAGAATTTTGCACGCTAAGCCGACGGCGATCCCCTCCACTCCTTGAGCCAAGAGAAGCGGGAACTTCATCGGGAGAGTCACAGGCTCTTTATTGCGGCCATCATAACTCCGGGTCCAGTTCGTCGTCTTCGCGTTAAAAGCCACCTCGAGTGCGAAAGGCGTGAGGCGCGCCTCAATGTAACGAGGCGCAGCGGCTCGGTCTCCGGTGAGAACATTTCCCCAGTTTCCTTGGGTATCGATTAGCAAATCCTTCTGACCGAGCTGCACCATGGCATCTCCGATCGAGGCGTCACCGTGCGGATGATACTTCATGGTGTTTCCCACCACGTTAGCGACCTTATTATACCGGCCATCTTCCAGCTCCTTCATCGAGTGCAGAATCCTCCGCTGCACTGGCTTCAGACCATCCCCCAAGTGTGGCACCGCGCGCTCCATGATCACGTAACTCGCGTAATCTAGGAAATAATCCTTGTACATGCCACCAAGGGACAAGTCGCTCGGAACCACTAAGTCCTTGATGTTTTCTTCCGCTTCTTCGCTCTCGTCCATCGTTTGTTAAGGAATCTTAAGCACCTGAACACGCCAGCCCAATAAAAAAGGGCAGGAATTGACCTATTCCTTGATTAGAGACTCAATATCAGCGAGTTGATTATTGCTCCGACAAGCGATAAAAATGCTTTTCATCCCCCTGCGGAAGAGAGGTCGAGAAAGTGAAATTCGTGGATCCATCAGGATTATCAGACTCCACGAAGCCCCCCGTAAGATCGAGCCAAGATTCATTATCCCCGAGAGCATCCGAGGTCTCGATTTTCCAAAGCTTCGATCCCAAACCCGTGGCCACGATGACCGCAGTGACCCCATCTGCCTCAACAAAGAAATTCACGATTCTCACTTCGTCATACTCCACCGGAGGCTCGCCTTCTCCTCCGTTCTCGGCCCCCGGCGAGTCAGTCGCGGGCTCCTCTTCTGAGCCAAAGGGCCCAGCAAACCATGCACCAGTGCCGTCGGGAGAACGGAACACGTGAGCTGGGACAAAGTCAGTCTCAGAAGTGACATCCGCTCCGGGAAACCCGAGCGAAACGGCGTATCCCAGCCCCACCACCGCAGGGGCATCTCCCGGTTCGACGATCGAGACCGCATCGAGCACATCACTCCATGGCTGGTTGTCCAAGACGCCATCATTGTCCACGTCAAGGTCCTCATTAGTGGATCCGGTAAAATCGGTCACCAAGAGGAAAGTCGAAGAATCACCATTCTCGAAAATGTTAATCCCTGCGGTGAAATCCGGAGTCCCTCCCAGGATGTTGTCATTGGCAATTAAGAAGTAGTTCCCCGTCGCATTGAGGCCCGTGAGTTCATAGGCTCGGTCGATATTCCCTGAGCTATCAGTTCCCCCGCGGTCCCCAATCACAATCAACCAAACCCGATCAAGCGAAAAATCAGCAGTGGCCCCATAAATCTCCAAATATTCCTCCGTATCAGCTCCCACATTATCAGTTCTCAGCTCGTTAATCACGATAGCCGGTGCGGTGAAGGCTTCATCATCCGTCACGATCATGTTCACTTCTGCGCTTGAGATGATGGCAGCTGGATCACTCGCCCTTACGGTGACTGATTGCGCTCCATCGCTCTCCTCATCATTGATCGCGTTCACCACGAAGCTCGCCATCGTCGCACCGGCCGGAATCATCACACTCGCCGGCACACTCAATTCCGACGCATCATCACCGCTAAGATCGAAGACATAACCTGCATCACTCGGCGCGCTGACCTCGATCGTCACCACTGCACTTCCGCTGTCTTCAGAAATACGAACCGGCTCAGCGGCCATCATGATCGTAGGAATTGGCTCTTCATCATCTTCAACAAGCAGCACAAAAGTCCCTGAAAAAATACCCCTAGCCGAGGCCGTAAGAGTGGCGCTTTGCACCGAGTCTTGTTCCGTATCATCCACCGCAGTCACCGAAAAATTCGCAGAATCTTGGCCCGCCGCAATCGTAACACTCGCTGGGACCTCCACCTCCGTGGTGTCACTACTGACAAGATCCACCGTGATCGCCTCAGAAAGATCCCCCGTCCGGGTTACAGTTCCAATCGCGGCTCCAGCTCCCGCACCCTCTGAGAAGGTGGCAGGATCAACGCTCACAGTGAGAACTTCACCCGCAAAAGGACTTCCATCACTCCGCGTTCCTGGAGAAAACGCTCGGGTTCCATCACCGAGCGCAAGGTGCTCCACATAGCTCGTTCCCGTCAGTTCAGGATCTAAGTTCAGCGAGGTGTTATTGCCCCCCTCTCCTCCATACTCGAGAGTCACTACGGCCTCGTTACCCGCGTTCAAAATCGTGATCGTGTCGCCCGAGTTGTTCAGCCCCAGCGTGCCTGAAGACGCAAGCATCACGATCGCGCCCCCGAAGTTCCCGCTCGGCGTCCCTCCTCCAAAAACGACCAATGCTTGACCGTCAGCCAGCACCGTAGAGCCGGTAAAAGCATGCCTGACCCCCACTCTGTCGCTAATGGCCCAGCCATCCAGATCGAGTGCCCCCCCACTCGTATTCACAAGCTCGATGAATTCATCCTGCGCACTCGAACCATCTCGAAAACCATCGCCATTCGCATCGCCTAAATCCCCCGGAGGTGGATCAGCTAGAATCTCATTAATGACAAGCTGCGCCGAAAGACGAGCCGAGAATAAGCTACAAAATATCAGAGAAAGGAAAAATTGCTTCATGAGATCAAAGAGGGATTACAGAATTATGCATAACATAATTCGTGCCATCTCTATCCCAAAACCTACACCGAGCAAACTCTCTTCTGTGTGACAGCCCTGTCACCTCGCCTAAACCTCGGCCGAGTCAACGTCATCACGGAGATTTTCGATGATAAAGCCCTGACGATCAGGCGTGTTTTTCCCCATATAAAAGGTCAGCATCTCTTTAAGACCCTTGCCTTCTTCCATTTGCACCGGATCAAGTCGCATCTCTTTTCCGATCATGAACTTGAACTCATCAGGAGAAATTTCACCCAGTCCCTTAAAGCGCGTAATTTCAGGATTACGGCCTAACTCTGTCATCGCAGCCTCGCGCTCACCCTCATCATAACAGTAAATCGTCTTCTTTTTATTGCGGACCCGGAAAAGGGGAGTTTGCAAAATATAGAGGTGCCCCTCCCGAATCAACTCGGGGAAGAACTGTAAGAAAAAAGTCAGCAAGAGCAGGCGAATATGCATCCCGTCAACGTCTGCATCCGTCGCAATCACGACCCGGTTAAACCTTAAACCCTCAATGTCATCTTCAATTCCTAAAGCCGCCTGCAAGAGAGCAAATTCCTCATTTTCATAAACCACCTTCTTCGTCAGCGAGAAGGTATTCAGTGGCTTTCCACGCAGTGAAAACACCGCCTGCGTCTCCACATCGCGGCACTTCGTGATCGAGCCACTGGCTGAGTCCCCCTCGGTCAAAAAGACCGTGGTATCCTCACGGCGCTTATGCTTCGTATTCAGATGCGCCCGGCAATCACGTAGCTTCTTATTATGGACCTTCGTCTGCCGCGCCCTATCCCGCGCCAGCTTCTTCACTCCACTTAACTCCTTCCGTTCCTTCTCTGCCGAGAGAATCCGCTTTTGGATCGCCTCCGCAACTGGCGGATGCTTGTGCAGGTAATTATCCAACTCCTCCTTCAGAAAATTCCCGATAAAAGTTCGCACCGTCTCCCCCTCGGGAGAAACCGTCGCCGAGCCGAGCTTCGTCTTCGTCTGACTTTCGAAAACAGGCTCCTCTATCTTCACGGCAATGGCGCCCGTGATGCCTGCCCGAATGTCCGAAGGGTCATAATTTTTCTTATAAAATTCCCGGACCACCTTCACCAAAGCCTCCCGAAAAGCCGCTAAATGCGTTCCGCCTTGTGTGGTATTTTGGCCATTCACAAAGGAGTAATAATCCTCACTACTGCCCGGCCCGTGAGTGAAAGCGACATCGATATCACTCCCTGTCAAATGGATCGGATCGTAAAGCGGAGCCTCCTCCATTTCCTCCGTCAGAAGATCTAAAAGCCCATTCTTCGACTTAAATTTCGTCCCATTATAAATCAGGGCGAGCCCCGGATTCAGATAGGAATAATATCGGCACATCTTCTCCACAAAGGGAGCTCTGAAGCTGGTGCGCTTTGGGAAGACAGAGCGATCCACGTCGAAGGCCAGCCTCGTCCCCTCTTTCGCCTTATCCGCGCGCGGCTTCTTCATCTCCTCTACCACCTCGCCCTTGGAGAACTCAATCGCCTTCGTCTTCCCCTCCCGCCAGGCTTGGATTTCAAAAAATTCACTCAGCGCATTCACCGCCTTAATCCCCACCCCATTTAAACCGACCGACTTCTTGAAAGCCTCACTATCGTACTTCGCCCCTGTATTAATTTTTGCCGCACAATCCATCAGCTTCCCCAGCGGAATCCCCCGCCCAAAGTCCCTCACCTCCACATGCCCATCCTCCGCAATCTCAATTGTAATCTCCTTACCGTGCCCCATCACAAACTCATCCACCGAGTTATCTAAGGCCTCCTTGAGCAAAATATAAATCCCATCATCTGCCGAGGATCCATCACCGAGTTTTCCAATATACATCCCCGGGCGCAAACGAATGTGCTCCCTCCAATCGAGGCTCTTGATATCGTCTTCAGTGTAGCTGGGGGCAGCGGCCATGCCCAAAGAGTATTTAACTTTTCCAAAGCATCAAGAATTCTCTTACGCCACCATCTCCGGCCCTCCCCCCTATCCTGAACCGGCCTCAGCTCTAAAACTTCCAAGTTAAGGATTGGCCCTTCTAGCTCGAAGGTTCAAATTCCACCCGATGCTCGCCGAATTTCTCTCGCAAAAGACCCCTTCTTTAAAAATCTGTGGCATCACCACGGAGCACGATGCCCTCCGCCTCGCTGAACTTCAAGTCACAGCCCTCGGGCTCAATTTCTGGCCTCATTCCAAGCGCTACTGCTCCCCTGAAGCAGCCTCCTCCTTCTCCCCTCAACTAGCCGGCCGTATTCTCCGCGTCGGGGTCTTCGTCAACAACTCCCGCCCTCTCGCTTCTGAGCTCATTGCGCGAAACCTCATCGATCTCGTGCAGTTGCATGGCGACGAAACCCCTGATGACATCACCTACTTCCTAGAGCGCTCCATCCCCGTGATCCGCGCCGTTTCCGCCACCAAACTCCCCGACTACCAGCTCCCCACCAAAAATTTCGCCCTCCTGATCGATACCCCAGCAGGTTCAGATTACGGCGGCACCGGAAAAACCTTCGACTGGTCACTCGCCTCTGATTTTATTGAAAAAAACCCCCAGTGTCCGGTCATTCTCGCTGGCGGCCTCAGCCCTGAGAACGCCTCTCAAGCCCTCCAGCAGGTTCACCCCTGCGCCCTAGACATCGCCTCCGGAGCCGAACTCTCTCCCGGCATTAAAGACTTCGCAAAAGTGAACGCCCTCCTCGCTTCTCTTGCTAAGGCCTCAGCCCCTTCCAGCCCGTCATGATCCCAGTCCTCATTTTCTTAGGAGGCGGACTCGGCTCCCTTGCCCGCTACGCTCTTTCCTCCGGCATTCAGAATCTCGCCACCAAAACCGCGCTACACCGCTTCCCTCTTGGCATCCTCAGCTGTAATCTCCTCGGCTGCTTTCTCATCGGCTGCCTCTTCGGCTACTTCACTCATAAGTCGGCTCCGCCCTGGGTCTTCCCTCTCTTAGCGAGCGGCTTCCTCGGCGGCTTCACCACCTTTTCCACCTTCGCGAAAGACACTCACTCCCTCTGGACCACGAGTCTTAGCACCCACGCCCTTCTCCAGATTTTTCTCTCCATCACCCTCGGCCTGATTGCGGTGAGCCTCGGCATGAAACTCGGCATCAAGATCACTCACGCCTCTTGACAGCCCCTCCTTCCACCCTCCAATAAGCCTTCACTCAAGCCTCAGCTCCAGCCACCATCCTCCCGTGCCTCTCTCCGCAAGCGTTCTCATCGATGGCCCCTCAGAGCTCGTCTTCGACTACGCCATCCCAGAAAATCTCAAAGTTCTCCCCGGCTGCCGCGTCCGCATCCCCCTGCGCAATCGCCCCGCCACCGGCACCGTCCTGCGTATTGCTGATAAGCCAGCAGGCGACTTCGCCCTCCGCTTCCTCACCGACCTCGTTGACCCAGAGCCCCTCGTCACAGCCCCCCTCCTCAAGCTCGCCGAATGGATCACCGCTTACTACGGCACCCCCCTAGAGCAAGTCATCCGCTCCATCATCCCCTCCTCAATCCGAGGAGAAAAAAACTCCGCGAAAACTCGCCGCGCCGCCACTCTCATCAAGGCCCCCAGCGAAGAAGAGCTCGCCACCCTCGCCAAGCGCGCAAAACGCCAACACCAAATCATCACGCTCCTCTCCCTCACAGATCAAGCCATCCCCCTCACAGAACTCGGTGGCCCCTCAGCCGCTCCTTCTTTAAAAGCACTCGCCACAAAAGGCTGGGTGAAACTCCTCGATCTCGAGGTCCGGCGCGACCCCGATGCGCACGAGACCTTCGTCCCCACAGAACCTCTCACCCTCAACCACGAACAAGCCGAATGCCTAAAAGTGGTCCAAGCCTCACTCAACCTCCCCTCAACCTCCCCTCAACCAAACCCCAATCACCCAGTAACCAATCACCAATCTCCCATCCTCCTCCACGGCATCACCGGATCTGGTAAAACCGAAGTCTACCTTCAAGCCACCAAAGCCGCCCTCGATCTCGGCAAGCAAGTCATCGTCCTCGTCCCAGAAATCGCCCTCGCCCCGCAAACGGTGCAGCGCTTTAAAGCCCGCTTCCATGATCTCGTCGATCAAATCGCGGTCCTCCACTCGAACCTCTCCCAAGGCGAACGCTTTGATGAATGGCACCGCATCCGAGCCGGCAAGGCCCGCATCGTCATTGGCGCACGCTCCGCCATATTCGCCCCCGTAAAGAACCCCGGCCTCATCATCGTGGATGAAGAGCACGAACCCGCCTATAAACAAGAAAACCCACCCAAGTATCACGCCCGTGACCTCGCCGTAGTCCGCTGCCATCTCGAAAAATGCTCCGTTCTTCTGGGCTCCGCCACCCCCTCACTCGAGACATACCGCAACACCCAACTCGGTAAATATCAGCTCGTCAAACTCACCGAGCGGGCCGATGGAGCCTCCCTGCCCCTGACCCGCGTGGTCGATATGCGCATCGAAGCTAAAAAGCAGAAAGGCCGTGACGCCATCATCTCTGACATTCTTCGTACTTCCATCGAGAAACGGCTCGAAGCGAACGAGCAAGTGATCGTCTTCCTGAATCGCCGTGGCTTCGCCCGTTCCCTTCAGTGCCCGCCCTGCGGTCACGTCATCGAGTGCAAGCACTGCGCCATCCCCCTCACTTACCACCGTTCTGAAGAGCGCCTCATTTGCCACATCTGCGGCCACCAAGCAGTAGTCCCTCGGACCTGCCCGAACTGTCATGACCCCGCGATTCGCCAGCAAGGATACGGCACCGAAAAGGCCGAGATCATTTTACGGAAAATTTTCCCGAGCGCCAAGATCGCACGTTTGGACACTGACACGACTCGCCGTAAAAACACACTGCGCGATACTCTGCGCGACTTCCGCGCTAAAAAAATCAACATCCTCCTCGGCACGCAAATGATTGCCAAAGGGCTCGATTTCCCAAATGTCACTCTCGTAGGAGTCCTGAATGCAGACCTCTCACTCTACGCTCCAGATTTCCGTGCCGGGGAGCGCACTTTCCAACTCCTCACCCAAGTAGCGGGCCGAGCAGGCCGTGGTGATCTCGCCGGAGAAGTCATCATCCAAACTTCCACTCCCCATTCTCCCTCCATCCAGTTCGCTCGCCATCACGACTTCGAGGGCTTCCTCGCGCAGGAGCTCGAGATGCGCGAGCAATTTGGCTACCCTCCCTTCACGCACCTCGCCCTCCTCCTCGCCCGCTCCAGTCATGAACGCCGCGCCGAATTCACCCTCCAGACCCTGCACCGAAAATTGGCCGAGCAACTCCCAGAAGGCGTGATCTTAGGTGACCCCATCCCCAGCCCCCTCACGAAATCCCACTCACAATTCCGCTTCCAACTCCTCCTACGAGGACCAAATCCCCGCGCCCTCTCCCAGCACTTGAACAAAATCCTGCGCGCCACGCCCACGCCTGAGGACGTCATCGTCACCGCAGACCTAGACGCCTACGACCTCGGCTAGGCTAGGCTAGGCTGCGAGACGTAGCCGAGCAGCACATGGGAAAGCGCCTAAACGATCTGCAAGATCTTTGATGCCAACAGATAGAAAGCGTGCTCACTTTCCTGCTCCAAGCGCTCTGAAAACTGAGGCAGCCAAGCTAAATTATCCATCTTAAACTGGAGCGCATCCTCAGCTCCCAGCGAGCTATAAACGAGGAGTAAGAGCGCAATGTGATCGACCGCTAAGCTCTGATAAGTGGCCGGAAGTTCAAGGAGGCCAGAATCCAGCATGAACTGGATCCGCCCCGCGATCTGATTGGATCTCTCAGCATCATAAGCAGCGGCCCGTGGCGGAACGGCTGGATTCAGACTAAAGAGGCGGCAAAACTCGAACGCTGCTTCCTCGAAGTCGCGCGGCGCCCAATCACGCTCCAGCAAATCCGCGGCGAAGGGCTCGATTTGCTTTAAAAGCGCGGCCGTTTCAGGCTGCTGCAGCGATGCGAGAATCGAGGCGTCGATCTCGTGAGCTAAGAGCGAAGCCGCCAACTGGGCCACCGCTGCTTCTGGTGTCATTTTTTTAAGCACTCCGTTTTCACTAACCTGCAATTCCCCTCAGCGCAATTTTAAGCACTCATAAGAGGAACACAAAATGAAGCAGAATGAAGGGGGAATTTGCGATTAATCTCTGGGATCAGCTCCGGGGCATCATTTGGCTCATTCCCTTCCTTGAGCGAGGGAAACCTAGCAGTTCAAGCAACAATCCGCCTCGACAAGCGAGAATCGCCCCCTATTCTCACGCGCCCGCGAAAAATCGCAGGAGATTCCTGCATCACTATGGCCAAACCAGTCTTCCAATCGCTCCCCGGCTTCCGAGACTTCCGTCCCGAGGACTGCGCCGTGCGTAACTACCTCTTCCGGAATTTCCGCGAGGTCGCGCGGCGCTACGGCTTCGTAGAATACGAAACGCCCCTCGTGGAAGCGACTGAGCTTTACCTTAAAAAATCTGGCGGCGAGCTTGGAACCCAGCTCTTCCGCTTTGAGGACCAAGGCGGGCGCGACGTCACCCTCCGCCCTGAGGTGACCGCTTCACTTGGGAGACTTCTCACCGCCTGCCAACGTGACTACCCAAAGCCGCTCCGATGGTTTGAAATCGGCCAATGCTTCCGCTACGAGAAACCGCAAGCGGGACGGACCCGTGAGTTTTACCAATTTAATGTCGATCTACTTGGCGAGCCCTCAGCCACTGCCGATGCAGAATTGATCGCCCTAAGCATCGACCTGATGCGGGAGTTGGGCTTCCAAAAAGGGGACTTTGTCATTCGGCTTTCCGACCGCGCCTACTGGCAGACCTTTGCGGACTCTAAAAACTTGTCAAAAAAACAAGCCGCTGAGCTTCTGCAAATCGTCGACAAGCTCGAACGTGATAAAGAAGGCGCGCTTGCAGAGAAGTTAGAAGCCCTCGGCCTGAAGATCGAGGAGGTTCAAGACGCCATCAAATCCCCTCAGCAGCTGAGCGAGAATCTTAACAGCGTGTTGGCGAATCTCACTGCGCGCGGCATGCGAGAAGATGTCGAAGTTGACCTCTCCATCGTGCGCGGCCTCGCCTACTACACGGGGCTCGTCTTTGAGGTCTTCGATGCTAAGAAATCGATGCGCGCGGTAGCCGGTGGTGGACGCTATGATTCCCTCGTCTCCGCTCTCTCCGACGGCAAAGTCGACCTCCCCGCAGTGGGCTTCGCGATTGGTGATGTCGTCATTCGCGATCTCATCGAAAAGACGCCGCACGCACTCGAAAAGATGCAGACCGCCCTTCAAAATGAGAGTGCTTGTGATGTCTTTTTAGTCCTCGCTGATCAAGAAAAGCAGGAAGAAGCGCTCGCCCTCGCCAGCCAATTACGCGCTGCCGGGCTCGCCATTTCCTACTCTCTTTCTCCCGCGAAGTTTGCCAAGCAGTTCAAAGCCGCTGAGCAGGCGGGAGCCCCTCTCGCCCTCGTGATCGGTGAGGAATTCCCAGAAACCTCACTGAAAATGATCGCCACTCGGGAGGAGATTAAAGTGACCGCCGATCAATCCCTCCCTGAAACCCTTTCTAAATACCTGAAAAAATGAGAACGCACCATTGTAACGAACTCCGCGCCGGAAACATCGATGAAACCGTAAGCTTGACGGGCTGGGTGAATTCCACCCGCGACCACGGTGGCGTGATCTTTATCGACCTCCGCGATCGGGAAGGCCTCACACAGGTTGTTTTCCGCCCAGATGATTCAAAAGAAGCAGCTCAACTCTCACACAGCCTGCGAGAAGAAGACGTGATCCAAGTCAGCGGATTAGTGGCCGCTCGCTTCCAAACGGATGAGATCGATAGCACGAATGCCGATCTTCTCACCGGGGAAATTGAAATCATTGCCAAGGAGTTAGTGATCATCAACAAGGCAGAGGTTCTCCCCTTCCAACTTGATAAGGAGCTCTCAAATGAAGACCTCCGCTTAAAGCACCGCTACCTCGACCTCCGCCGTCCGCGCCTCGCTCGCAATTTACGCCAGCGCCACCTCATCACGAAGGCGGCCCGCGATCATCTTTCAGAGCAGGGCTTTATCGAGGTAGAAACGCCGATCCTCTCTAAGGCGACTCCAGAGGGAGCGCGGGACTTCCTCGTTCCCAGCCGCATTAATCCCGGAAAATTCTACGCCCTCCCACAGGCTCCCCAGCAATATAAACAAATGCTCATGGTGGCGGGAGTAGAGAAGTATTTCCAAATCGCACGCTGCTTCCGAGATGAAGACCTGCGCGCAGATCGCCAACCTGAATTTTCTCAAATTGATATCGAGGCCTCCTTCGTGGATCAAGAAGACATCATTGGTCTCGTGGAGGGAATGCTCTCCTCCATGTTCGAGGAGGCACGCGGAGTGAAGGTGCCCACACCCTTCGAGCGTCTCACTTGGCATGATGCCATGAACCGCTTCGGCTCGGATAAGCCCGAACGCCGCATTGGCATGGAGATGATTGACCTCAGCGAGGAGTTAAAGGACTGCGAATTCCGCGTTTTCTCCGGCGTGATCGGCAACGGTGGAGTGGTAAAGGCGATCAATGCGAAGGGCTTCGCCGACATTTCCACCGGACAGATCGATAAGCTCACGAAGCTCGCCCAAGAAGCAGGAGCGAAGGGCCTCGCTTACATTCAAGCACGCGATCTTGACCGCTCCACTTGGCGCTCCCCCTTCGTAAAGCGCATGACGGATGAAGAGATTGAAGCACTCCGCACGAGGCTAAATATCGAGCCCGGTGACCTCATCCTCTTCGCAGCGGACCAATGGCAACCCGCTTGTGAGGTCCTCGGCCGAATTCGTCTTGAAGTCGCCTCTCTCCAAAATCTTCTTCAGGAGAATACCGAGCTCGATTTCCTCTGGGTCACTGAGTTCCCACTCCTCGCTTATGATGAAGAGGAAGGCCGCTACGTCGCGGTCCACCATCCCTTCACTCGCCCGCTCAAAGAGGACGAAGAGAAGCTGCGCAAAGGCGAGCTGGATGGGCTCCGCGCGCAAGCTTATGACGTCGTCCTAAATGGTTATGAGCTGGGTGGCGGATCAATCCGGATTCACGAATCGGAGCTCCAAAGCTCCATGTTTAAGGCTCTCGGAATCAGCGATGAAGAGGCCAACACCGAGTTCGCGCACATTCTCGAGGCCTTTAAATTCGGGGCACCTCCACACGGAGGCATCGCCTTGGGCTTGGACCGGGTGGTGATGTTGGCTTGCCAAGAAGAGTCGATCCGTGAAGTCATCGCCTTCCCTAAGAACAATAAAGGTGGCGAAATCATGACCTCCAGCCCAGGCACCGCGACGCCTACCGCACTGCGAGATCTTCGCATCAAATCAACCTACCTCGAGAAGCCAAAATCGGAGTAAAGTTTGACCAGCTTCCTGCCATCCCACACAGTCTTTTCATGAAGATTTTAGCCAGACTTGGTGGGATTTTTTTAACCCTCGCAAGCAGCCTCCACGCCGAATCGGAAGAGGAGATTCCCCTCGGGATCGAGGCGGTGACCGGCCTGCGCACTCACTACATTCACCGTGGGTTTGAGCTAGCCGAGACTTCTCTCGACTTCCAACTCGAGGCGGAGCTTTCTCTCTCTGACTCATCTTCTCTTCACTTTGGCTTTTCTCATCTCGCCGAGAGCAGCGGTGACTTTTCTGAAAGCTCACTCTATGCGGAGTTCACCCATCAAGTGAGTAAGAAGCTCCTCCTCGGTAGCTCCCTGACCTATCGAGATCGCCACGCTAGCCTGCTGGAGAGCGGGATTGATCTAGGAATTTTTAGCTCTTATTCCCTGAATGATGACTGGCGCTGGCGTAATGAGCTCAACGCAGACTTCGGCGAAGGCGGGCTCTACTTCGCAAGCGAGCTGGAGTGGAGTCAGGTCATTTCAGAAGACTCCTTTATCACGATCGAGGGCGGTTTTAGCTTCGTTTCAGATTACCTTGATCGGGATGGCTTAAATGATTTCCACACTCGCATCGCCTTCACTTACGCGCTTTCAGAGCGAGTTGCGATCACTCCTTTTCTCGGGGCGAGCTTCCAGATCGAGGATCGTGAGGCTAGTGATGTAGCCTATGCGGGCCTCTGGTTTGAGGTTATTTTTTAGGATTTGCTCGTCTTCCCGCTGCTCGGTGGGCTGCATGGGCACGGATTTCTGCGACGCTTAACTCGCTATTTTTATTACGATCCATCTCTTGGAACATTGCCTTCTTTCTCGCTTCAAGCTCCCCTTCTTGAGCTGCTTCCTCCGCTTCCTCCGCTCGGTCGTGAAGCGACGAGGCCTTGCTAAATTCCTCCCACGAGAGAGAGCCATTTCCATCCAGATCTGCTTCTTTAATTTTCCTTCGTGATGGGATCCTCCCCTCACGCCGCCGCTTTTTCCCTCCGCGGAAGCGTCCCTCATCTTGATCTAAAAAGCCATCAGCATTTTGATCTAAGCGTGCGAAAACTTCCTCCCGTTTCTTCATCGGCATTTTCGCGAAGGGCGGATGGGCCGAGAATTCATCTTTGCTGATACGTCCGTCTTGATCGCGGTCCGCCTTCGCGAGAGGATGGCGGCGTCCCCC
This sequence comes from uncultured Verrucomicrobiales bacterium, assembly GCA_937944055.1. Taxonomy (GTDB): domain Bacteria; phylum Verrucomicrobiota; class Verrucomicrobiia; order Verrucomicrobiales; family Akkermansiaceae; genus SW10. The sequence goes on from CALDZJ010000077.1 coordinate 16,774, forward strand.
ATTCGGAGCCAGTTTCTTCAATTCCTTCAGAGAAATGAAACCGTCAGCATCTTTATCGAGGCGCTTAAAAATTTTCCCACGGGCTTCTGGGCTGAGTCGGCCCGTGCGCTCAGACGCGCTGAATTCTTCTTTCGAGATCTTACGATCCTCGTTTTGATCGTATCTTTCTAAAAAAGCAGTGGCCCGCAAAGCATGGCGCAAGGGGCGCTCCCGATCCTCATCTTGCGCGCAGACGGCTGAAAGGAGAGCGTAGGGAATCGCGAAGATCGTCAAATTTTTCACAGCGGCTTGGGTTGGCTAAGTTAGGCAGGAGCTGAATCGCTCAGAGGAACTGCCAGATAGAACCACGGTAGGGGCAGAGAGTTGCATAAAAAAATGTATATTTCCGATAGACCCTCCAGCGGATTCTCATAAGATCGTGCACGATGGAAATTCTCTCATCACTCCGGGCGGAAAGGCCCACTCTCTCCTTCGAATTTTTCCCACCGAAAAGCGATAAAGGGGCTGAAGAACTTTTAAAAACGGTCCATCAACTCGGAAAACTCGACCCTGCCTTCGTAAGCGTGACTTATGGCGCGGGCGGTGCAACACGCGAAAGAACGCGCGAGCTGGTCCAGCGCATCCTTAAGGAAACCGCAGTCCCTACCATTCCTCATCTCACCTGCATCGGGCATTCACGAGAGGAAATGGGGGAAATTCTCGACCAATATGCCGAGGACCAAGTGGGCACTCTTCTCGCTCTGCGTGGAGATCCTCCGCAAAATCAAGGTGATTACGACCGAGGACAGGATGATTTCCAGTTTGCGAGCGAGCTCGTTTCCTTCATTTCAAATCACCCTCATTCATTTGAAATCGGGGTTGCTGGCTTTCCCGAGGGACATCCTACGACCCAAAATCGCCTTATGGAGATGGACTACTTTAAAGCCAAGGTGGATCACGGCGCAGATTACATCTGCACCCAGCTCTTTTTCGATAATCACGATTTTTTTGACTATCGGGATCGTTGCTCGCTCCACGGGATCGACCTTCCCATTGTGGCGGGCATCATGCCCATCACCACCCTTACCGGAATGAAGCGCATGGCCGACTTAGCGGCGGGCAGCCGCTTCCCCGCTAGACTACTGCGGGCCCTCGACCAAGCGGGCGATGATCCCCAGAGCATCCGCCAAGCTGGAATCGATTACGCGATTCACCAATGCCAAGAGCTGATCGATGGTGCTGTCTCCGGACTCCACCTTTACACCCTGAACAAGAGCAGCGCGACTCAGGAAATCGCCCGAGCGCTCGACCTCTAAATAGCAGATCCGCTTTCCACAAGACCACTTCTCTTTTCACCACAGCCTGTTCGCTCAAAAGCGGGCCCATTTTGACTCGCTGAAATCTCCGCTGAAGCGCGCAGTCTGATGGAAAGAATTTATTACCCTCCAGTCGCCGACTTTGCCATAGCTTGGTCTAGGAGTCTCTGATGGGACTCGATGCTGATCTTAGAGAATTGATGATTTCTCAGCGGAATCTGAATCCATCTCCAGCCCTCTTCATCAGCTGGGTATAATTTGGCGAGGTTTTCGTTTTCATCGAAAGAACTTGCTGGGACGGCTAAGCTCAAGCGGCCTGAAATCCGATGAATCTCCATCTCCTCACGGAGGCGAACTTCTTCTAAATCGGTCTCGCTCGTTTGCTCGCCCCGAGCTGGCCTGGAGAATCTTTGTTCCTCTTCGGAGAGGATCCTCAGATCGAGATCATCTGGTCCGGCAGCTTCATTTTTAAAGAAATCAAGGCTCATCCGATCGTCCTCTAATTTTTGAGCCGCAGACGTGTCTGTTAAATCGTTCGTAAAATTGTCCGTGAGAGTGATGCCCAGATAACTGGCCGCCTCCGCTTGAGTCGGAAGCTGGGTTTTAAATTCCCCCACAAGTTTTGCCGTTTCACCCGCTCTCAGGTCGAGATTTTGAATCACCATTCCCCCCTCCTCGGTCGAAAAATCAAAAGATCCTTCGCTGAAATTGACCCGTCGGAAGCTCCTCTGGTTGTCTATGATCGAAATCGCCTTAAGCACGGGCCATTTTTCTCGGATCGTCAAGCTTGTCCCGGGACTTACCTTGGCTGAGCCTGCCATCTTGATGAAGCTATTGGTAGATCCACTGATCTTTAGATCTCCCGAAATATAGCCCTCCATAAAGTCCCGCGCTGTCACGTCAGGCAGCTGAAGCAGCTTATGGAGAGCAAGCTGCGTGAACTCGCCTTCTAGCGCAAAGGTCGGCTTTTCTAGCGGAGCCCCAATCGTGCCGGAGAGACTGACACTGCCTGATCCATGTTTCAGATCGAGAGAGACGATCTCAATCCCAGAGGCATCAATCAGCAACGATCCTTTGACGACCTCACAATCACGAAGCCAGTTTTGTTGAAATTTGCCCCCTGTCAGAGAGACGATCCATTGACCGCCTTTCAGATCGGCTCGTAATTTTGCATTTTGGATACGCCCGTAAGTCAACTTTGAATAGCCCCACTCGCAGCTAAAATCATCGATGACCACCGCAGTCACGCCACCACCTTCAAGGCTCGTTAAAAAGCCGGCATAGGCCTCCTCCACCTCCTCTTTAAAACCACCCGACTTTACGCTGAGAGCCACTTCAGCAATGTCAACCGACTCGGGAGACCACTTCTGAGTCAGGCCCGTGAAGTAGGAAAGAGGCGCAGTATAACCAGTGATTTTCGCCTCATAAAAAAAGCTCTTTTCTCCCCCAGTCAATACCAGCCCACGGTAGCCCCCTGTTCCGCGAGAACGGACGAAGCCCTTCGCCTCTATTTCTTCAAGCCCCAGCGCCGATTGGAGCTGCGCGCTCATTTTTTCTTCATAGGAATCACTCTTGAAGTGAGAACCTAGCACGAAGTAACCCAGTCCAGCGAACAGCGCCAAAGCGATCACGGATTTTGCAAAGACACTCCCTAAATGACCAATCAGGGAAGTGGCCCCAATGGTGCTAGCGTATCTCAATTGAAACAAGATCCCCTGACGACCGATCCAGTCCGCAAAGCGATTCTCATAATGTTTCAACTTTTCCTTTTCGGCAAGTTCTTCCACGGGCGGGAAACTACCCTCCCTTCATGGAATTTGCCACCCCAAATAATTCTCTTTCCTTCTCGTATTTCACTCGCAGAGAACCCGGCGACCCGATATGTTTTCTCCCGTGGAATCAAGCGATTACAAGGTCAGTTTAGAAATCTTCGAGGGACCTCTCGATCTGCTTCTTTACTTGATCAAGAAAGACGAAGTCGACATCTATGATATTTCGCTCGAAAGGGTCACCACCCAATACTTCGACTACATCGAGACCTTCAAGCTCTTGAACATCGACCTCGCATCAGAGTTCATCTCCATGGCCGCTAATTTGATGTATATCAAAAGCCGCACCCTTCTCCCTAAGCGCGAGCAACCTCCTGAGGAGGACGCCGAGGAAGACGATCCACGCTGGGAGCTCATCCGGCAGCTCATCGAATACAAAAAATTTAAGGACGCTGCGGGATTCCTGCACCGCCGGGAAGCCGAGCAAGAGCAGATCTTCGCTCACGCCCCTCTCAAGGAAAATAAACCAATCGATGAGGAGCCCGTGCCCCTCGCGGAAGCCTCAATCTTCGATCTCATCCGCGCCTTCCAGAACGTCCTAAAGCGCTTTGATGAAGCACGAGACTTCGGAGACATCGTCGATGATCGCTTCACCGTTAACGATAAGATTGAATTCCTCATGACTAAGCTTGAACCCGGAGACTCCATGTCACTCCAAGCCATCTTCCAACAAGCAGCCTCCAAGGTCGAAGTCATCGTAACCTTCCTTGCCCTCCTCGAGCTCATGAAAATGAACCAATTCCGGGCCAAGCAAAGTGGCATGCTCGGTGAAATCCACATCGAACGCTCCGCCACTGATTAGCATCAGCTTCCCTTCTTAAAACCGATGTCCGAGCTCCAAAAAATCGCCTTCTTTGGGGGGACCTTTGACCCCATCCATCAGGGGCATCTTGAAGTCGCTCAAAAAGCAGTCCACGCGCTCCAACTTGACCAAGTCATCTTCATCCCGTGTCGGAGATCTCCACACAAGACTGAGGAACCGGGCGCCAGCGACCAGCAGCGCCTCGAAATGCTCAAACTCGCCACCGCGCCCTTCCCCTGGGCTAAAGTCGATGACTACGAACTCAAAAAACCACCGCCCTCCTACACTTGGGAAAGCGTCAAGCATTTCAAAAAACACCTCAAGGGGACTCCTCGCCTCTTCCTCCTCATCGGATATGATCAATGGGCTTCACTCCCCCGGTGGAAAAACATCGAAACCCTCGCACAAGACCTCGAATTCATCGTCGTCGGGCGAGAGCAACAAGCCACCCCCCGCCCAGGATATCGGGCCCACTTCATCGAGGGAAATCACCCCGCTTCTGCGAGCCAAATCAGAGCCCACCTTGGTGAAAAAAAGACCCCTCGCTGGCTAAGCGAAGACGTCCTCCGTTACATTTCAAAAAATGCCCTCTATTCCCCAACTCCCTGACTTGCTTCCCGCTCTCATTTTCCATAAGCTCACTCATCAAGCTCTCCCATCAAGCTCTCCACCGTGATGAAAAAAATTCTCTTAACCTTCCTCGCTCTCACCATTCTATCCTCCGCCCAAGAAAGCTCCAGCCAGCCTCAAGCAAATGAGGAAGAGGCCCAAAAGCCTAGATACCAAATCGAGCTAGAAGCCCTCACTGAACCGCAAAAAGAGAAGTACTTCATCCACTACTTCGAGTCAGACCGCCTATTCCAGCAGAAGCGCATCTTTGAATGCCTGAACGAGCTCTACGAGCTTCATAAGATCGTAGATACCAATCCCGCCTCTCTTAACCTCCTCGGTGCCTGCTATGTCGAATTTCGTAACTTTAACAAAGCTCGCTCAGCTTTCGCCAAGGCACTTAAGGAAAGCCCCGGAAATTTTAACGTCCGCTTCAACCTCGCCGAGGTCAGCTTCGTGACTCAAGACTTTAAGAAAGCACGGACCCAATTTCTCTCGCTCAAAAATGACGCACAATCTAGCCCAAAGTATAACAAAATGGGCCCTCTGGTCGACTTCAAGCTTCTGCTTTGCAACTTGAAGTTAAACAAGGTCGACGCCGCCAAAAGCATCCTCGACGGCATCGACTTCTTAGACGACTCCCCCCTCTTCTACTACGGGAACGCCGCTCTCGAATACTTTGAAAACCGCCGCCCTGAAGCTGAAATCTGGCTAGCCAGAGCGGATCGGATCTTCGGCGAAAATGGCGGAACCGCCGCCTGGCAAGATACCCTTATCGAGTTTGGCTACATCGAGAGCTTCTACGGCGGAGACCTCGAAGTAGACAGCTCGCCCATCGGTGAGTAAGGGCCTCTTCATTCAGGCCGAGGGCCGTCACCCACCCACCTGCTCAAGCTTGATCCCATAAATCTTCGCAATTTCAGGGGCCTCAGAGTCTTGGTAAGCATCGCGATAATAAATCTCCTCGATGCCATAAGCACACAGAGTCTGCATACATGGCGTGCAAGGCATCGTCGTCGTCGCCACCAACTTCGCCTCCCCACGCTTAAAAAGGCTGCATAAATTCACCTCCGCATGCAGCATAAACTTCTGGCGCCCGTCCCGATCATCCCAAAAGCCCCCAGGCGCATCAAAACCAGGCGCCAGCCCATTATACGCCGTCGCGATCACCCGATTATCCCAGTCCAGAGCAGCCGCCCCCACCTTACGAAAAGGGTCCTCTGAGCGTAGACTCGCCACCTCCGCCAAGGCCATCGCATACTCCGGGATAGACAATCTCGATTCGCTCACGCGTTTCATCATGCAGACCCCTCCCCGTCATGTCCAGCCAGCGAAATACAATCAACCTCAAGCGGATCACCCGCCGCTCCGCTTTTGGGATCCTTGGCATCGCGGTGCCCAGCGCGATCTGGGCGACCGGCATCGAGCCCAATCTTCTCTCCATCACCCGAAAGGAACTCACTCTCCCTCATTGGCCACAGGCGCTCGATGGATTCCGCGTCGCGCAACTCACCGATCTTCATTTCCGCCCTGGATATGACGACGCCTTGATCGCCAAAGCGTGCAAAAAACTCGCGGACGAAAAACCAGACCTCATCACCCTCACCGGAGACTTCGTCATCCGAGACCCCTCCTCACTTCCAGAACTCTTTCGTGCACTCAAAGGCATCTCAGCACAGCACGGAGTCATTGCCAGCCCCGGCAATCACGACCGCTGGCACTGCTCGACCAGTCAACTCAGAAAAGAAATCGAGGGCGCGGGATTCACCTACCTCCAAAATCAAGGGAGCAAAATTCACATCAAGGGGGAAAACATCTTCATCAACGGACTAGACTCAATCTGGGCCGGCCGCCCTGATCCCCGCAAAGCTTGGCAAAGTCGCCTGAAAGGTGAACCCGTCATCGCCCTCGTCCATGAACCGGATCCCTTTGCCGAGCTGCATCTTTCCCAGCCTCTCGACCTCCAGCTTTCCGGACACACCCACGGCGGTCAATGCCGTGTTCCCTTCACTCATTACTCCCCAGCCCAAGTGAACTTTGGTCGGAAATTCATCTACGGCCATTTTGAAATGAATCGTTCTCAACTCTTCGTCAGTCGTGGTCTCGGCACCGTAGGACCCCGCGTTCGTTTTGCTTGCAGTCCAGAACTCGCCATTCTCACACTCCGTTCCTCTCGCTAAACCCCCAATCACCCAATCACCCAATCAATAACACTCTTATAATCAGTCGATTAAATTCAAATCGAATAAATTCACCTTTTTCTTTGAACAAATCTCGAAGTCTGAGGTCTACCATCCGTGAAAGCCGCAACCTAGTCGCAGTTTTCATGTAAGGGTGAACAGCAGTTGTCAGCTTCAATTACTTTTGAGGTTGATCGACTCAGCCACAGGGGATCTTCGGATCCCCTGTGGTCTTTTCGCCACGCGGCACTTTTTCTAAGCTCTAAGGCCGCTTCCCGCTGCAAGTCCCCCTTTCTGGAATTTTCCTCCCAGATCGTGCGAAAATTACGCCATCAGACTTGCCCCCAGTCCTCATTCCTTCTTAACTCCTCGCGTCTCGGACAATGCTCCTCATTTTGTCCTACCGATCCTTCAGCCATGATTGAAAATATCCGCAAATACACCGGTCTTATGATCGTCGTTCTCGTCCTCCTCTTCGTTGGGCTCGTCTTCCTCGGTGATGGAGTTAGTAACTCCTTCAGCAGCAAGCCCGTCATGAAAGTTGCTGGCCAATCCATCTCCCAAAAAGAGTTCGACCGGAATCGAGCAGTTCTCGATCTCCCCTCATCTCTCTCCTTTAGCCCACTTCCACGGGAATCACGCGTTCTCGCCAGTCACTACCTTGGCGATTCCGTGATCGATTTCGATCGCGTCAGCCCCGGAGCCATCGTGGCCCAAATGGGACAATTCCTCCAATCCAGCTCCTCCCCAGATCGCTTCGTCACCAACCGCCTCAACGTCCGTAAAGCGGGCATCGAATACGGCGTCACGCCAAGCAATGAGGAAGTAGAAAGCTTCGTCGAAAATGTCCTCTTTGCTGATAACGAAGGCAACTACGATGTCGAAGCCTATAACGACTTCATCAAAAACCGCGTCACAAACCTCGGCGGCACGAAAGGCTTCAACCTATACATCAAAGACCTCCTCACCGCTCAAAATCTCTCCAAACTCCTCGGAGGTGGCATTGCCCCCGAGATGGAAACCGTAAAATCTCTCTACGAAAACCAGAAACAAGTCATCACCGCCGAGCAGATCATCATCGAGCCCGGCAGCTATGAGTCCAAGGTCAACCCCAGCGAAGAAGAAATCAAAGCCTTCTACGAAGAGAACAAGGCCAACTATAACTCGGACGAGCTGCGCCGCGTTTCTTACGTTCACATTCAGCCCAATTGGGAAGAAACTCTCGAAAAAGCAAAAGCTGAAAAAGCCAAAGCCGATCAACTCGCTGAAGAAGCCCGCAAAAAACGTGAAGAGGCCAAAATGAAGGCCGAAGCCGAAGCCCAAAAGGCCAACGCTGAAAACGCTGAAAGCACCGCAGCCCAAGACCCTCAGACAGACCCTCAGACAGACCCTCAGACAGACCCTCAGACAGGCACTCCGCAAGCTGATGATAAAATGGCCGCAACCACCGATAGAGAAACCGCGACCGACAGCGCACAGGCCCAAGAAGCCGCCCCTCCAGTCACCGCCCCAGTTAGCCCAGAGGCCCTTGCCCTCGTGACAAAACTCAAAACCATGGCCGTTTACTTCGATAGCTCCTCCGCCGCGGTCAAAGCAAGCGAGGAAGAAAAAATCACCGAAGCTGCGCAAGTCATTCTCGAGTCAAAAGACGTCATGCAAGGACTCACCGTCGGAGGATATGCTGACCTCCAAGGGAACGCAGACTTTAACCGCGAACTCTCCCTAAAGCGCGCTAAGGCCGTGCGAGATCGCCTCATCGAAAAAGGCGTCCCTGCCTCTCGCCTCACCGTCAATCACTTCGGAGAAGACACTTCGAAAAGCGCCAAAGAAGACCTTTGGAAAAGCCGACGAGTCGAAATCTCTCTCACTAAGCCCGAGCCCGAGCCACTCGAAGGTGAAGAAGGCGAAGAAGGCGAGAAGGGCGAGCAAGCCCCCGACCCGAACGAGACCCCAGTAGAGGTGGTCGAAGAGCCCACAACTCCACCCACCCCCCAAGCTCCCAAAGCTCCCACTCCCACTCCACCGAGCTCGGCCTTCGATCAGCTCAACACGGTTCTGAGAAACCAAGCGGTCGATGCCCTAGCCCCACAGGTCAATACCTTCTTCCAAAAGCTGGCCGACAATCTCGGTGAAGACTTAGAAGGAATCAGCAAAGAAGCTGGCTACTCCCTCACCACTACCGAGTTTTTCTCTAAGGAGAATCCGCCCAGCGAGCTCACGAAGGGCATTCAAGATAGCCCCGTGGGCTCACTCGCCAATGCCATCTTCCTCCTCCCCGCCAGCGGAGACTCGGACGAGAAACTGAGCGACCCTCATAAAACAAATAACGGCTGGTTCATCATCCGCCTTGATGAAGCGCAGGAATCCGTCCCCCTTAGCTACGAGGAAGCAAAGGTCCGTGTCACGGTTGATCTTAAGAAAAAGCTCGCCCGCGAAATGATGGTCGAAGACGCAAAAACTCTGCGCGATCAGCTCGCCGCCGCCCTCAAGGAAGGGCAGACCTTCGAGCAAGCCGCTAAGGCCTCTGATCTGACCGTTGAGAAAAAACCAAAACTCGTCGCTGGTCAGAGCTTCCAAGGCCGCTTCTTCGGTGACCCAGCCTTCGAGCCTGCTCGCTCAACCAACCCCGGTGAAATTGCCCCCCTTGAACTCACCCCATCCGAGGAAGAGCCCGAGCAAGCCCTCATCATCTACGTCGCTAAACGCGAAATCGAAAAAGATGAGCAATACGCCACGCAGCTCGAAAACTCCTTCAGCAATCTCAGCCAAGCCTCACGCCTCGTCGCCTTTGAAAACTGGCTTAACGACCGCTATCAGGAGAGCAACGTCGTCCCCCCAGTCCTGAGTGACAACGATCAGGTTCAATAAAAGACATGGCTGATCCCTCGACTGATTCCTCATCTCGCGATGCCGCATTCGATCTGGGGAACACTCACCTCGCCCTAGGCGAACTTGACAAGGCTGAAGCAGCCTACCGCCAAGCCATCACGCTCGACGATGGCTTCTTCGATGGCTGGCAGGCCCTCGGCATGACCCTCTTGAAGCTTGAAAAAGTCAAGGAAGCGATCGGCTGCGGCATCAAGGCCACCCTCCTAGAACCAGATGATCTCCTCGCTTGGACCGGACTCTCGCAAATGTACGTTCGCGATGGACAAATCGCGGAAGCCGAGCACGCCAAAGGCAATGCCCGCATCCTCTCCATGGGAGGCAAGGTCACACGGTTGAAATCCTAATTCCTAAGTTCTGAAACTCTCAACAAATCAGAAACCGAACTAGCCTCCGCGACAAAGCCACCCAACTCATGAAAATCCTAGGTGCCATCGTCACCAAATCCAGAGGCAAGCTCTAGAAGTCCCACCCTCCTCTCCGTTTTGAGTTTCAAGTTTTAGAAATTAGGATTTCCACCCAGCACTCACTTTCTACCTACAATGTTTTATATCACCACCGCCATCGATTACCCAAATGGCAAACCACACATCGGGCATGCCTACGAGAAAGTCCTCGCAGATGTCCTCACCCGCTACCAGCGATTTAAGGGACAGCCCGTCTACTACCTCACCGGGGTCGATCAGCACGGACAGAAAATGGTCAAGACAGCCGAGGCCGAGGGCGTCAATGTCGCCACCATTGCCAAGCGGAATACGAAAGGCTTCATCAAGCTCTGGGAGAAACTCAACGTCCAATACGATGGCTGGGCTGAAACCACCGACGAGCAGCATAAAACCTGCGTCCAGGCCATCCTCACCAAGCTAAAAGAATCAGGGGCTCTCTATAAAAAATCCTACGCTGGCTTCTACTCCGTCCGCCAAGAGCAATTCCTCACCGACCGCGACCGCAACGAGGCTGGAGAATTCGGCCCAGAATGGGGCGAAGTGATGGAAATTGAAGAAGAGAACTGGTATTTCAAACTCTCGGACCATGCCGAATGGCTCAAGGCCACCGTCGAGTCAGATGACCTCAAAATCATCCCAGAATTTCGCAAGACTGAGGTTCTCAATGCCGCCGAGCGGGCCGGTGAAACCGACCTTTGCATCTCACGCCCCAAGGACCGCCTCGCTTGGGGCATCCCCCTTCCCTTCGATCCAGACTTCGTCACCTACGTCTGGTTTGATGCCCTCATTAACTACCTCTCCTTTGCCGGATATCAGAAACCTGAGGGCTCAGAACTTCCGGACTTCGACTCACTCTGGCCCGCCGATCTCCAAATCATCGGTAAAGACATCCTCGTCCCAGCACACGCCATTTATTGGCCCTGCATGCTCCATGCGATGGGCTTCCAGGCCGCTGACATGCCCACCATCCTCGTGCATGGCTTCTGGAATGTCCGGGGGGACAAAATGTCAAAATCTCTCGGCAATATCGTAGATCCAGATGAACTCTCAGAGAAATTCGGCCCCGAGACCCTCCGCTACTACCTCTGCCGTGACATCCGCTCCGGTAAGGATAGCGACTTCGATATCGAACGCCTCGTCATGCTCTTTAATACCGAGCTCGCCAATGATCTCGGGAATCTCCTGAACCGCTCCATCAACATGACCAAGGGCTTTTGTAATTCCACCATCAGCTCCACCCAGACCGAGGAGGACGAGGACATCGCCCTCCGTGAATCTTTAGCCAAAACAGCAGCCGCATACCGTGAGGCGATGGATCAATGTGAAATCAGCGTTGCCCTCCAAGCCATCAATGACCATGTCACACACTGCAATGGCTACCTAGAGCGCCACAAGCCTTGGGAAATGAAAAAAGACGAAGCCCAGCTCCCTCGGGTCGGCGAAATTCTCTCGCACACCGCCGAGTCCTGCGCTCACCTCGCCCTTCTTCTCCGCCCCATTCTCCCCGCTGCCGCCGAAAAAATCCTCGCACAACTCAAGAAGGAAAACCTCAGCGAAATGCAGCTCGATAAGCTCAAGTGGGGACTCCTCGAAGCAGGCCACCAAACCGGGAAACCAAAGCCCGTCTTTCCCCGTATCCAGCTTGAAGAAAAGGACTGATGAAAGTTGCCATCCTAGGGGCCAGCACCAAGACTGACCGATACTCCCACCGGGCTCAGAAGCTCCTCATGGAGCAGCAGCACGAAGTCATTCCCGTCAGCCCGCGAGGAGACGAGGTTCTCGGCATCCCCGGCAGCACCAAGGTTCCACCCGGGGTCGATACCCTCACTCTCTATCTCAGTCCCAAGAGGCTTCTCCCCCTGCTCGATGAACTCATTGCCGCCGCTCCTCGCCGCGTCATCTTCAACCCCGGAACGGAAAGCCCAGAAGCGGTCGAGCGCCTCAGCGCAGCCGGCATCGAGTGCCAAGAAGCCTGCACCCTCGTTCTACTCAACACGGGAGCCTTCTAGGGAGGAAAATTGGAAAACTAAATCTTTCCAGCCCCCCTTCATGTCTTAGCCTTGGCCGTGCTCTTCGACCAGCGTATCGCCGAACTCCGCGCGGAACTTTCGCGCCATAATCAACTCTACTACCAAGACGCCGCACCCGAAATCTCGGACGCTGAATACGACCGTCTTTTCCGCGAGCTCGAGGACCTTGAAAAAGCAAATCCTGATCTCCACGATCCAAATTCACCCACCCAGCGCGTGGGCGGAGCGCCGCTCAAAGCCTTCCAACAGCGCTCTCACCTCCTCCCCATGCTCTCGATCGATGACCTCTTCACGGAAGGAGAAGTCGCCGAGTTTTTCACACGCCTTCAAAAAGGACTTTCGCTCGAACGCATTCCACTCACCGTGGAGCCAAAGATCGATGGCGTCGCCTGCTCGCTCGTCTACCGTGATGGCGCTCTCAACTACGCCCTCACCCGTGGCGATGGCTCCCGTGGCGATGACATCTCACAAAACGTCCGCACGATCCAAAGCCTCCCTCTCACCCTCGAGAACGCTCCGGGACTACTCGAAGTCCGTGGCGAGATCTTCATGCCCTCCGCTGGCTTTGCCGAACTCAACGAACAACGCGAAGAAAACGGACTCGACACCTTCGCTAATCCCCGCAACGCCACCGCAGGCACCCTCAAATCTCTCGACCCAAAAGTCGTCGCCACCCGCCCTCTCGCTTTCCTCGCCCACGGAATCGGCGCGCACGAAGGCCGCCACATGGAAACAGAAGACGACTTCCGCCAACTCCTCGAGCAATTTCAAATCCCCCGTAATTCCCCAATCTGGCACGTTTCGACCTTAGAGGAAGTCCTCTCCGCGATCCGCGAGCTCGATCATAAACGCCACCACCTCGGCCACGGCACCGATGGCGCCGTCATCAAAGTCCTCAACTTCGCACAGCGCGAGGCCCTCGGCTTCACCTCCCGCGCTCCTCGCTGGGCCGCGGCCTTCAAATACCCCCCTGAGCAAAAAGAAACCCTCCTCAAAGACATCACCATTCAGGTCGGCCGCACCGGCGTCCTCACCCCCGTGGCCGAGCTTGAGCCCGTCCTAGTCTCCGGCAGCACCGTGGCCCGCGCCACCCTCCACAATCAGGAGGAAATTGAGCGCAAGGATGTGCGCATTGGCGATACCGTCCTCATCGAGAAAGCCGGCGAAATCATTCCTTCCGTCGTGCAAGTGATCCTCGCAAAGCGCCCCGCCGCTGCACTCCCCTATCACCTCCCCACGGTTCTAAATCACCAGTGCCCCTCCTGTCAGGCCCCTATCGAAAAGGCCGAGGGCTTCGTCGCTTGGCGCTGTGTGAACTTCGAGTGCCCCGCTCAAGCCGTGACTGCGATCACTCACTTCGCGAGCCGGAAGGCGTTGGATCTCGATGGGCTCGGCGAGTCTGTCGCGATCAAATTAGTAGAGTCAAAGCGAGCCTCCTCTCCGCTCGATCTCTTCTCATTATCGATCGAGGATCTTGGCGGACTGATGCTCGACCCCGCAAAATCAGCGGACGGACTCACAAAATCAAAAGAACGCCGCTTCGGCGAAAAACGAGCCACCACGCTCATCAATTCCTTAGAAAAAGCCCGCCACGAAATGCCTCTCAGCCGCTGGCTCTTCGCAATGGGCATCTCCCAAATCGGGGAATCCGCGGCCCGCGAGCTCGCCCGCCTTCACGAAACACTCAGCGACCTTGCCGACTCTCAAATCGTCTCCGATCTCGCCGACCTCCCTGACTTTGAGGAACTCTCGAAATCAAAACGCAAAAAAGAGAACCACCCGCGTCTCAAAGATTACCAAATCGATGACAATCTCGGACCCGTAGCGGCCCAAAACCTTCGTGCCTTTTTCAAATCTCCGGCAGGCCAAAGCGTCCTTTCCAAACTCGCCGAACTCGGTATCGATCCGAAGTCCGACAACTACGCGCCCGATCCCGTCGCCGCCTCCGAAGGCCTTCCTCTCGCCGGAAAAACCTTCGTCATTACCGGCACTCTCTCGCAACCCCGCCCCGAGTTCAAAAAAGTCATCGAGGCCCATGGCGGAAAAGTCAGTGGCTCCGTTTCCTCAAAAACCGACTACCTCCTCTCCGGCGAGGGCGGCGGCTCAAAGAAAACGAAAGCGGAATCCCTCAATGTCCCCGTCATCGATGAAGAAGGCCTCCAAGCCCTCATTTCTTAGCCCCAAGGAGCGCTCCAAGTCCTCATTTCTTAGCCTCAAGGAGCGCGGGCGTCCCGCCCGTCCCTTTCTTTCAACCTAACAAATCCGGCCGATTCTCCTTCGTCCGCTCAATTGCCTTCTCCTTTTTCCACTCCTCAATCTTAGCATGATGACCCGAGAGAAAAACCTCAGGCACCTTTAGCCCCCTATACTCAATCGGCTTCGTATAAGCCGGAGCTTCAAGCAAATTGGGATCCGAAAAAGACTCATCGACCGCCGAGCGCGCATCGCCCAAGGCACCAGGAAGGAGTCGCACAATCGCATCGGTCACCACCGCTGCCGCAATCGCTCCATTCGTAAGCACGTAGTCACCAATCGAAAGTTCCAGATCGACCAACTCATCGATCACGCGATGATCCACTCCTTCGTAATGGCCACAGAGAAAAATGATGTGCTCTAACTCTGACAACCCGCGCGCCAGAGACTGCTTAAAAACTTGCCCCTGAGGAGTGAGCAAAATCACCTTCGTCTTTTCCTCACGCAGTTCCTCGATCGCCGCGAAAATAGGCTCCGGTTTCAGCAACATCCCTTGCCCACCTCCACAGAGATAATCGTCAGTTTTGAGATGCTTCCCGCTCGCCCAATCACGCAGATTATGCGCCTTAATTTCCACAATCCCCGCCTCCTGAGCCCGCTTCATCATGCTCTCGCCGAGTGGCGCAAGCGCAATCTCTGGGAAGAGCGTGAGAATATCGATCCTCACCTTTATTGAACAATGACAGGGGTTCCAATTTTGACATTCTCAAAGAAAGTCTGAGCCATTTTTTTCGGCAAGCGCACACATCCATGAGAGGCGGCATAACCCGGCAGGTGACCCACGTGCATTCCAATCGCTCCATTAAAACGCATGAAATACGGCATGGGAGCATTTTCAAAAACTTGCCCCGCTTTTGCGCGATGCTTCCGCGTGTCAGCATCCGCATTCACGACCTGTCCCGTAGCAGTATCTCGAATCACTCCGTAGAGTGACGATTTATGATTCGGGCTTTTTTGGGTGATCTTAAAGGCTCCGGCCGGAGTCGTATGGGTCGATTTACCAGTGGAAATAGGGCTCATTCCTACGAGTTGAGATCCCTTATAAAAATAGGCTTTTTGCTCACTTCGCACGATCCGGATCGAGGCCGGACCAGCCACCGAGTCACCATCCCAGTATCCCCGCTCATGCGCCATGGGCTGCGCTTGCGGGCCCGCCGCTTGTGAACGGAAAGCCGAAAGATACCCCCCTCCACTCTTGCTCACCGGAGCGAAGGAATCAGAGCACGATGGGAGCAGAAAGAACAGGGGGAGGAGAAAAAGAGATTTCATGACTTAGTTCAGCTAAGTAAAGTATCGCAAAAATCCCCCTCGGGTCAAGAGGCGGGATTACGATGAAGAAGCGCCGCGAAGGCACCGTCTGTCTGATCTTGAAAGGGCAGAATTTGCTTCGATTCGCCAAGCACGAAATCGGGATGCCCCTCGACGAAGCGCGTGACGAGGTCAATGTTCTCCTCCGGATCGATCGAGCAAGTCGAGTAGACTAAGCGCCCACCCGGCCTTACACAACGGGCGGCCTCGCTCAGGATCTTGCTTTGGATCGTGACGAGATTTTGGAGGTCGTTCTTTTGGAGACGCCAGCGGGCATCGACCCGGCGTCGCAGCACTCCGGTATTCGAGCAAGGGACATCGAGCAAAATCGCATCGAAGGAATCTTTCAACTCATCTGGGGCCGGTTCCGTCCAATCATGTGCTGCGATCTCAGCAATTTCGACTCCGCAGCGAATGAGATTTTCACGCAGCCTCGGGAGGCGTTTCTCGTTTGAATCCATGCACAGCAGACGGCCCTCATTCTGCATGAGTCCCGCAAGGTGAATGGCCTTTCCCCCAGGTGCCGCGCAAGCATCCAGCACCGTTTCACCAGGTTTCGCTGCTAGGAGTTCTGGGGCGTGGGAAGTCGATGGATCAGTAATATAGTAGTGCCCGGTCGCCATCGCCTCCGTGATATTCGCTGGCTCCGCAGCCCCTTCAGGAGGAGGATTTAGGAGATTCGGCCGATAGTAAGTCTCGGCCGGCTGATTATTCCAGTCCATCAGCGCTACTGTATTGTCTTTGCCAAAAAGCTTTTTCCAGCGCTTCCACATCCAGTGCGGATGAGAATACTGGATCGCTAATTCCACCTCAGGGAGCTCACGTAGGAGCCTCATCCGACAATGCGCAGCCTTGCGCAGAACAGCATTGATCAGCCCCTGCACCGGCTTCCGTGCACACTCGACTGTTTCATAAATCGCCGCATGATCCGGAATCCTTAAGATGAGCAATTGAAAAAAACCCACCCGCAAAACGTCGCGAGTTTCAGGGTCTAATTTCCCTTTTCGGAAAAGCCCGATCCAATGATCAAGCAGACTACGATGACGGAGAACTCCGGTGAGGATCGCTTTGAAAAGCGCGCGATCTTGAGAAGAAAGATGATTTCTCTCCGCGTGCCTCTCAATGAGCGAATCCGCATAGACATGCCCTTTTGCCCAGGCTCGGAGAGCCGAAACCGCGGCTCGACGAACGTTTTTTCCTGCTTTTGCCATAAAATCTTCTTTTTTAAAGGGCCTTAGCTTCCGGAAAGCGCAGCCGCGATTTGCCCCCACTCTTCATCCAGCGTGACCTGCGCGGACGGCATCGCTTTGCCAGCCCGATGATACCAGTAGGCCGCATTCCCTAGGTCGCCCTCCTCGCGATGAAGGTAAGCGTGAATCCAAGCCCCCGCAGGCTCTGGAACCTCCTCGCAAAGATCATGAGAAGCATCCCAGCGCCCCGCCTTACAAAGCCAAAGGGCTTTTAAAGCAAGTGAAAGTCCCGCAGGCGGCGCGGCATCAGATTCGGCCGATTGAGCAAGTTCAGCAGCAGTCATGTCAGATGCTTCTTGTCAAAAAAGACCAAGAAAGAAAGCCGGAACTCAAGCCACCGCTCTCTTCCGCAAGCCCCTCGATCCTATCTACCCTCTAAGGGTTCATTTAAGGAGAAGGTCAAGCGGAGGAAGCTCCGCCCCTCAGTCGACTCGAAAAATAAGCCCTCCAAGCGCCTCTCAAAGCTCACCGGCGACCAATCATCAAGATCATCCGAGGACTCCGCGCCGAGCGTCGCATCAATCCGCTCCGGTAAATCCGGCAAGGGAAGCATGAAACCATCTTCCACCCTCCGTAGATCAAAAAATCGATTCGAAGCACGTGATGAAGGATCCGTCCCAAGCAGATATTCGGCAATCTCGCTCAGTCCATCACCATCTGAGTCCCCGTTCAAGGGCACCTCGGCATCAAAGAACTGCGCCGCCCAGACCTCAAAGGTCAATTGATCAGTGATCGTGAACTCTTCGCTCGCATTCTCCCCCGCCGCAAAGCCCAACTGATCGCTCGGAACAATCACCCGCAAGCTCTCCTCACCTTCTGTCAAACCATCATCGAAGGCCGAAAGCGAGACCGCCACACTCTGCTCGCCCGCCGGAATTGTCGCCCCTAAATCACCCAAAAAGTCAGCCCGTTCAGCCGATCCCTCAAATCCCAGAACCACCTCAAGAGGCTGCGCCAGTGGCAGCTCGCTCGTCACATTGAGAATGACATTACCCTCTGGCCTATTTTCATCCAGCTCACCTTCCACCCTGATGAGATTCACCACAGGGCGGTGCACTTCACAATCCAGCACCATTCTCTCAAATTGTACGTTATCAATCCACCAGCCATCATCAGAACTCGATTGATCATGCACTAAGCGCCAACGCAACTGGACTGAATCACCAGCCCACTCAACCGGAAAATCAACCGTGGTCCTCATAAATTCCCCCTGCCGACCCGTCCAAGCATTCCGCCCAGCAATCGCGGAAGAAAAACCAGATCGAATTTGTAAATCATAGCCTCCTGTCACCGTCACCTCAGGATTTTCAATGAGATCAAACCACTCTCCCCCATTCCGAGAAGCCTCCAAAACGCCCCCATCGAAGGAGGTTTCAATCGCGTAGGAGTGCTCAAAACTCAAGATGCCACCGCCCGAAGTCAGCTCAAAGGTCGGCGTGAGTAATAAAGACTCCGAGACCGAACCGACCCCCGGCGCGAAGGCCGAGCGCAGTGCCGAGACAAAACGAGAAGAGCTAGGCCGCCAGTCCTCGCCATTTCTCGTTTCGATCGACTCCCAACCACTGGGAAGGCTCGAGGAAGCATCAAAGTTCTCATCTAGGTTCCGCTCCGTCAAAATCTCTCCCATTTTAAACTCCCGCTCAAAGGAAGCCAGCGACCCTAATTCATCCCCCACTTCCACTTGCAAATTCGCCAAATCACCACACTCACCTAGTCCCGCAAAGGTCAGCTCCACCGTTCCGCTCTCTCCTCCGGCCAGTTGCGGACTGACCGCGCTCGAGAAAAGGACCACATTTTCAGACCCACTCGCTGAGACGAACAATGATCCCGTCGGTAACTCCCCAATATTCTCCAACTCAATCTCAACCTTCACCGTCTCATTCGGATCAAGCCGCGCATTTTTGACCGAGCCAGACTCCGCAATGACACGCTCCTCACCCACGCGCAGTCGTGCCGCAGGATCCCGATCTCCCAAGCGCAAGGTAAGGCGATAAAGCTGCGCTCCATTCGTATCCCCACCGAAAACCCGCACGAAGTAATCACCATCTTCTTGCAGCTCAAATTGATTCATCACCTCAACATCTCCGGCCCTAACTCGATTGACAAAATTCAAAACCGAGGTCTGATCCGGCGCAATGAGCTCGATCCCTAAATCATGAATGTCATTTGAGGAAAATTCCGTTCCCCCGCTACACCCATCCGCCGTCTCTGCTCCTTCTAAATACCTTCCCTCACCAGGTCTCAGTGCCACCGAGAGTTTCTGTCCCGCCAGGGCTGGGATCCGAAACACATCAACATCACGATCATCATCAATACTCAATCGTGAAATCTCAAAAGTCTGATCTGACTCCAACTCCATCAAGGTCGCATTCGAGATTGTATCATTATTCACGACCCCCTCACCAAGTTCTAAAGGATCTCCATAAAGCCGCTGAAGTGATTGATATTCATCAAATCTAGGCCCCCTAAAGTTTGTCCCCAAAATCGGTTCCATCAACTTGGTTCGATTAATCGGACAAACATGCCCTAAGCCTAAACTGTGACCAAGTTCATGCGCGATCACATTGAAAAGACGGATCGAATTCGATGAAGTATTATCAAAGACATCATCAGAAGAATCAAAAATAATATCTCCAACATCCGGTGCAAAGGCGAAGGCCAAGGTATTACTATTGCCATCTAAAGGGCGTGCCCCGATCCGGATATCGCCACGCACGCCACGCACCCCGACATTAAAACTTCTCACCCCCACTCCATCATCCGCTGGCTCATAAATTAAGGTAATTCCACTCGCCTCGGCCATCACCTCAAAGGCGGCTTCAAAGATCTCAAACCACTCCTGATCCTCGGCCGGGCTTGACGTCTCACCACCATAGATCGAGGCCATCCAGGCCCGAAACTCCGATGGCGCGGTCGACTGAATGCTCAAACCGGGAACACTCGTTCCATCCGCCACGATACTCCAAGTCACCGTAACCGGAGTCCCCTGCACTCCTCCCGTCGTTCCATTTGTCGCGGTCCGATTCCAATTTCCAGGCCCTAAAAATTGCTTCGCAAAAAGCGCGACCCCTTGACCCGCTAGCCCACTCAATTTCTCAGCCTCATGAAAAGCAGCCACTTTCTCTTCCGAGACTCCTGGCCCCCAGCATAACCACGGCTGCTCCCGAGGACTCGCAGAGCTAAAACCAGAGACGTAAGACCGGAGAAGTTCCAGATCCTCTTCCGAAAGATGTGCCAATAAATCAGGAGAAATTTCTCCCATGATCTTCTCGACCAGACGCTCTCTCAACTCTTCCTCATCTTTAAAAATCGACTCCTTTCGCTTCTCGAAATTTTCCAAACTCTCACCTTCAAGTTTTTGAAAACTCGCTCTCTTAGAAAAGAACCTTCTTCGCTCCTCCCGCTCACGGGCCCTCACATCCACCCCACTAAGATTCACCTCACCGCGCACACGCTGACCATTCACTTGAGCGTCCCCCGCCTCGAAGGAAGCGGACTGCATTCCTCCGCGGAGGACGAGCCATAGTAAAACTAATGGAAGAGTGAGAATGATTAAGCGAGGCATAGAAAATGAGGAGTGAAACTCATCGTTAAATTAATAATCCAAAAATCCTAGCCTCTTCTGAGAAAAATCCAAGAGTTGTCAGATAGCTCAGCTCATGCTCATTCTCTGGCAAGCGAATGAACGATGACCCTGACACCACAGCAGATCCCCTCGGCCCAGCTCGACCCGTGAAACACCCCTGGGTCCGCAAGATTATTAAGCCCTTCCTCGCCGGCATGGCCACCGTCATTCCAGTTCTCGCCACCGGCTGGATCGTGGTCCTCGTCTTTCGACTCCTTCACAAAATTGGCCTCACTCTCATCAACTCCCTTTTAGAGGCCCTCAACACGCTCCGCAGTACCCCGAATGGTTCACCGGAGGCTTGGACGCTCGATGGCTTCCCCGGCGATGACTTCCTCTGGCTCCTCATTCCCCTCGCCCTCCTCTTTCTCGTCGGCATCGCAGTCACAAATCGACCCGGGAAAAAAATCACGCGCTGGATCGATGACACCATGGTTCGCATCCCTCTCTTCGGCTTCATCTACGCCTCCATCAAACAATTCGTCGATGCCGTCCGCAATCTCGGGGGACCTCAAAAATTTAAAGGAGTCGCCTATGTGGAATACCCCAGCCCCGGCTGCCGACTCATCGGCTTCATCACCGGAAATTTCCACGATCCTCAAACCGGCAAAGACACCACCTCAATCTTCATTCCTACCTCGCCAAATCCTATGACAGGCTTCGTCGTTCTGATGGATGATGAGAAAGTTTTCAAAAGCAGCATGAGCCTTGAGGAGGCTGGAAAAATGATTCTTTCCGCGGGCCTTGTCGATCCGGCCTCCTACGTTGTTGACGCCCCATTAGACGGGTTTCCGCGCCCTTAAACCCTGCAAGCGCTTTCCCTCAGCCTCCCACTGAATTTGAAAATCAGTCTTCGGGTAAAAAAACTCATCCTCCGCCCAAGCTAAGCGCTCCAAACCCCGAAAAGCATCCAAATGCTCCTCACACCACTCGAAGTATTCGTCATGGTCAGTCTTGAACAAGAGTTCTCCTCCCGGTTTTAAAACTCGCTGCATCGCCTTCAGAAAAGGCTCTTGGAAAAGCCTCCGCCGGTGGTGCTTCACCTTGGGCCAAGGATCCGGACACAAGAGGTGCAGTCGATCTACCGAAGCCCCCGGAAGTAACCACTCTAATGTGTAGAGACTCTCCAAACGCAAGACCCTCACATTCTTCAACCCCCGCTTCTCCGCCCCCCGACACACCTTCCGCACCCGCCCGAGCAGACGCTCAATTGCCAAAAAATTACGTTCAGGATACTCCCCCGCCATCTCTAAGGTGAACTTCCCATCACCACATCCCAGATCGATTTCTAATGGCCCCTCCGTAGGAAAAAAACTCGCCACATCAAGTTCTGAAAAATAATCCGGCGGGACCAATTCATTCGGCTCCGCAGGCCTCACTGAAAGCGTAGGTGAACTCATCTCCTCCGAACGCTATTGTAATTTCCGGTAAAGACCACCGTAACTCAAAAACTTTTTCTCAGGGTCCGTTCGCCGAGCATCAAAACGACGAATCACCAAATCCTCCCGTGAGCCCGGAGTCCCCACAAAGCGATCCGCATCCAGATGCAAAGTCAGCTCATCAATGTTCAAGGGCCCCGTGATATTGCTAAATTTCAAAACCCCTCGGTAAGGACCCTGCGAGGAATCATAAGTCGCAAAAAAGGCCCCGCTCCCAGAAGCTGATTCCACCACCGTTTCCTCTCCTAATTCCCGCCGCTCAATGTTCATATTAAGCGAGTAAGTCCCCCCAGCCAAGCCTCCTCCCTGAGTCCTTGGAAACACCAAATTCAAAGCACCAAATCCCCCCTCTGAAGTCACATTAAAGGTGAATTGAGCCCCATTAAAGTCCACATCCGCTGAGGGCCAAAACGGCACCCTCGTCGCAAAACCTCTAAAAAAAACCCTCGGCCTAAGTGAT
>CALDZJ010000078.1 GCA_937944055.1 uncultured Verrucomicrobiales bacterium
GTCCTCCAAGGAGGTAAATTTGCCGACTTCATCGATGCCCATACCGAACTCTTCGACTACATCGAGAGCTACTACAATCATCACCGGAAACACTCCTCAATTGGCTATAAAACTCCGGTCCAATTCGAAAACCTCTACTACAAAAACTAACCAACAAGTGGTCCAGAAAATCCTTGCACCTCAAAAGTCCCAGCTCCAGACCTGACCAGCTTTGCTCGCTATCAGACGCTCGCTCTGCTCTGGCTTTACTCGCTTCATTTTCTTTTGCTTCCGGCGCACTTGGAAGCCGGGGGTCAGGCCAACCCGTCATCGAAGAGGAACTTGCGAACCAAACCAAAGAACCCAAGAACGATGCGAAATCCCAGCCTCAATCACATTATCGGCTGTCCCACACCCGGGGAAGCGCGACATGATTTCACGAGAGCAATTTAAAATTCCATTTCTCCTAGAAAGTGGCACAAGCCCTGCTACCCTCCGTTCCACCACAACTTTATTACCGCAGACCATGAAAAAAATCGAAGCCATCATCAAGCCGTTCAAACTCGAGGAAGTCAAAGAAGCTCTTGCTGAAGTTAATCTGCAAGGAATGACCGTTACTGAAGTGAAAGGCTTTGGTCGCCAAAAAGGTCATACTGAGATCTATCGTGGTTCAGAATACACCGTTGATTTCCTCCCCAAGGTCAAGATTGAGATCGTTGTCAACGATGCCGATGCGGACAAAGTTTCAGAGGCCATTGTCAAGAGCTCCAATACTGGAAAGATCGGAGACGGTAAGGTCTTCATCTCACCAGTGGAGCAGGCGATCCGCATCCGCACGGGCGAGACCGGCGCAGATGCCGTTAACGTGAGCTAGAAAAAACAGCCCGCCAAGAAAAGGCCCTGCCACCTGCACCACCATCGACTCAAAGATGGTGGTTTTTTTTGCTCTGATGACCTGCTCTGATGATCTCTAGTCTTGGGGCAGAAAAAGAGCGGTAAGGTCACCCCTACCGCTCTTCACACCTACGATCCCAATCGCAATGGATTGTGTTATCTAACCTTAGGATGCCTTTCTCGAGAGAAAGTCCTCCGCTGGCTCCTCCCTTTTTCGCAAAGTTTTACGCATCTTATCAAGCGCAATGTTCTGTAATTGACGAATTCTTTCGCGCGTCACGCCAAATTCCACCCCGACTTCCTCTAAAGTCATTGGCGTTTTCCCATCGAGACCGAAACGGTCCCCGATGATTTTGGCCTCTCTCTCGTCCAAAATTTCCATAAGATCGTCTAACTGATGGTACATATTCTTCTCTGAAAGCGCATCAAAGGGGTTGACGGCATGCTCGTCACCAATGATTTCAGAGAAATCTGAGCTATCCTCATCACCAATCGGAGCATCCAGTGAAGTCGGACGGAGCGAGGCCCGCTTCAGGAGCCTTAACTTCCGAACCGGAATCCCAGTTTCTTCCGCAATTTCCTCACTGGTCGGTTCACGACCGTATGATTCGGCCAAAATACTCGTGATTCGCCGTAACTTCGCGATCTTATCTACCATGTGAACCGGGAGGCGAATCGTCTTACTTTGGTTAGCGAGAGCGCGCTTGATCGATTGCTTAATCCACCAGGAACCGTAAGTAGAAAGCTTACCGCCCTTGCTTGGGTCAAAGCGTTCTACCGCCTTCATCAGGCCGATATTTCCCTCAGACACTAAATCTGCTAACGGGAGTCCGTAGTGGGCGTAGTCTTGTGCAATTTTCACCACGAGGCGGAGATTGGCCTTAATCATGGTCATTCGTGCTTCCTTATCACCGCTCTGGATTTTTTGAGCTAGATCGGTCTCTTCCTCTGGAGTGAGGAGCGGGCAGTCACTAATTTCCCGCATGTAAAGTTGTAAACTATGATTCGCATCATAACGCGACACGGTAGGATTAGGGGGTGTGGGAGCAGTGTTCATGGTGTGTTTCTGGGGTTCAGAGTTCTTCAAAAGCGCTTTGTGCATTCAACGTAATCACAATGTATGCGCGATTGACTACCAATCAGACGGTCGAGCCTCTCAAAAAATTCCCCTAATTCGAAAAAAAAATCCCTTTTTAAAGTCTTCAAAGCCTTAAGCCTTGGTCGAAAAACCCTTAGAGCGGAAAAAAAATGGGAATTCAGACCGTCCTGTGCGAATTTAAGCTCCTTTGTGCCTTTCTAAAGTCCCCGATTCCTCCCTCACTTCCCTCTCAAGCCTGCCTCTGAGAAAGTGAAACAAAGCATCGAGGAAACGGCAAGTTCACCTCGAGCATCATCAAGCATCGTCGAGCAGACGCTTCCGGGGCACGGGGCTTCATTTCAACGAGCTCGGTTCAAGGATCTCTGGCCCGGATCTTTGAGACACTCGCCCGATTACCCTCGCTCCTTCGGGGGAAAATTCTCTCGCTGGGGTGCTTCCGCCTCAGGAGGCTTGCCTATCTCTATGCTTCGCGACAGCTCGTGGATGCGCGTCTGGTCATCCCGCTAATGAAATTTCCCTCCTTTACTGAGCCCATAGACTCATAAGGAACATGAACCCCTGAGTAACTGACGGCCCTGCCGGGCGCAGCAAAAAAACGACCGATCCCCGGAGAGGAATCGGTCGTTTGATAGTTCTTTTTCTAGAGAGCCCGCAGATTATTCCGCAGTCTCTTCAGCAGTATCCTCGATGTCCGCGTCACTGACGAGGTTCTCAAGGTCAACCCACTCGATGTATGCCATCGGTGCGGCATCACTCGTCCGTGGTCCAAGCTTCGTGATCCGGCAGTAGCCACCTGGGCGATCAGCAACCTCAGGAGCGACAATGTCAAAGAGACGTTTCACGCTGGAAGCTTGGCGTAAGAAGCGGAAGGCCATACGGCGAGCATGCACTCCGTCTTCTTTTTTGGTTAAGGTGATCAGCTTCTCTACGATGGGGCGGAGAGCCTTGGCCTTAGCTACGGTGGTGCGGATGCGACCATGCTCGATCAGAGCACAGGCCTGGTTCGCAAGCAGAGAACGGCGGTGGCCGTCTTTGCGCTGGAGTCTAACTGTTTTACGACGATGTCTCATCAGATTATTTCTTTCTTAAAGTGTAGGTTTATGAGCGACCTTTTATTGGTCGAGGTTTTGAGCGATGAGATCAGCAAGACCGACGGGTGCTTCCTCTTCCACTCCGAGACGTGGAGCAGCCGGAGCACCG
Organism: uncultured Verrucomicrobiales bacterium; assembly: GCA_937944055.1. Classification (GTDB taxonomy): domain Bacteria; phylum Verrucomicrobiota; class Verrucomicrobiia; order Verrucomicrobiales; family Akkermansiaceae; genus SW10. Next base: position 3,173 of record CALDZJ010000078.1, read on the forward strand.
AGAGCAGGTCCCGTGAGCAATGATGGGTCAAGATTCATACCAAGGCCCAGACCAAGCTCCTGAAGCTTGTCCTTAATCTCGTTCAGAGACTTCTTACCAAAGTTACGATACTTGAGCATCTCAGCCTCCGTTTTAAGGGCAAGTTGGCCGACGGAAGTGATATTGGCGTTGTTCAGGCAGTTTGCGGCACGCACGGAAAGCTCAATCTCGTTAACACTCATGTTAAGGAGTTTCTTAAGGGCGGCATTTTCCTCGGACTGCTCGGCAGGAGCTTCCTCGAAGCCGACGGCATCATCGTCATAGTTGACGAAGACATCAAGGTGGTGACGAAGAATCGCGGAGGCTTGTAGAAGCGCATCGTGCGGCTCGATCCGGCCATCAGTCCAGATATCGAGGATGACCTTATCGAAGTCCGTCATTTGACCGACCCGAGTGGCACCTACCGAATACTTCACGCGGGAAACTGGTGAGAAAATGGAGTCAATCGCGATGACGCCGATCGGTGCGCCCTCGCGCTTATTCTCATCACCCGTCTTGAAGCCACGGCCCACTTGGACCTCAATCTCGGCATCAAATTTCACCTTCTTATCGAGGGTGCAGATGACCTGGTCTTTATTGACAACCTCGTAGATATTGTCGTCTTGAATATCACCAGCGGTCACCACGCCAGACTTCTCAACCTTGAGGCTGAGAACGCGGGGCTCCTTCGCATGCGCGATAAATTTGACCTTCTTCAAGTTGAGGACAATGTCGGTGACATCCTCGATGACTCCGGGGAGAGTCGCAAATTCGTGTTGAACGCCAGCAATGCGCACCGAGGTGATGGCAGCGCCTTCCAAGGAGGAGAGGAGCACGCGGCGCAATGAGTTCCCGATGGTGTGACCGAATCCCTGCTCGAATGGCTCGGCAGTGAATTGGGCATAAGTATCGGTGGCGGTATCCTCATCTTTAATGAGGCGGCTGGGGAGCTCGAAGCGGTTCAGTTTTACTGGGCCTTCTTTCTCTTCAACTTCGGTAGTTTCTTCTGACATGGTATTGGATCGTTGCCGGGTTTCCCTCTTGCGAGCAAGTTACCCATTCGGGGAACTACAGAGGACCTACGGCGATTTCAAAAAGCTCGCTGGGGGCGGAAAGAACCAGCTTCAAAGGGTCGATGCAATCCTTTTCTCTTTCGAAATCCGAAAGATTTTTGCCCTGCGCTTCGATTTCCGGGTGTAATTGTCAAAAGCTGGACTATCTATGCGCAGAGATGAGCTATTATGAAGTCCCGTAAGAATTTGACCCGCTTCACTTACGAAACCGCCGCATTTGAGGGCTGGCGCCTCTGCGTAAGTCGCTCAGGTACGACATTTACTAAGTATTTCTCTGACAAAAAACACGGCAGTGAGAAAAAAGCTCTCAAAGCTGCTGAGGAGACAAAGATGAGGCTACTCAAAATCGTGGATCACTCCCGCCGCGTGAATGGCAAGCTGAGCAAAACGACCATCGAGAAGATCCATAAACTTCTGGAAGCCTCCTGACCTCAGCACTTTATGCCCGATCGAGCCTCCCCCAATTCTTTTTCTCGCGCCATTCATTGGTTCCGCCGTGACCTCCGCCTCACCGATAATACTTCGCTGCGAGAGGCACAAGCTCGCGCTGATGAGGTGATTCCTCTCTACATTCTGAGTGACTGGACTCAGGACCATCTTTGGACGGGCGAAAAGCGACAAAAGTTCCTCTGCGAATGCTTGTCCTCGCTTTCGGCAAATTTCGCCCACCTCGGCGCTGCTCTCATTATCCGACAAGGTGAGGCGGTCAGCGAGCTGCTCAAGCTCGTGGAAGAATCCGGAGCCGAGGCCATTTTCCTGAATGAAGATGTCGATCCCTTTGGTCAGGCGATCGAGGCTAAGCTGAAGCAAAAATCCCCGGTCCCCGTTTTCAGCCATCAAGATGCCGCCCTGCACGGCGTCAGCGAGGTTCTCAAGGGCGATGGCACGCCCTACCGCGTTTACACCCCATTTTCGAAGCGCTGGCTACCTCTTAAGAAAGCGAAGGCGGAGGGCAGTCCAAAATCGTTCAAATCCCCCACAAACATCCCCTCGCTCCCATTGCCGAGCCTTGCCACTTGGGGCTTGGAATCGAGCTCTTGCGAGACTCTACCAGGCGGAGAAAAGGCAGCCCGTGCTCGCTTGAAAGAAGCCTTATCGAACAGAATTTCTGATTACGACGGGACTCGGGACATCCCTTCCCTTCCCGGAACGAGCCGCCTTTCCCAAGATCTCCGCTGGGGGACTCTCTCCGTGCGAGAACTCTACCAAAAGGCCCAACACTGTGGTTCTGAGCAATACCTCAAGGAACTAGCGTGGCGGGAATTTTATTTTCAAATTCTCCACCATTTCCCAGACGTCTTAGAGCTGGAGTTCAATGCTGATTGGCGGGGGCTCCCTTGGGATGAGCCTGCCGAGCAGTTCGAGGCTTGGAAAAGTGGGCAGACCGGCTTTCCCATCATCGACGCTGGGATCCGGGAACTTTTACAGAGCGGATTCATGCACAATCGCGTCCGCATGATCGTGGCAATGTTTCTCACGAAAGACCTGCATCTCGACTGGCGGCTTGGTGAGCAATTTTTTGCCCAACACTTGCTCGATGGTGAGATTGCCTCGAACAATGGCGGCTGGCAATGGAGTGCCGGAACTGGAGCAGATGCCGCCCCGTATTTCCGGATTCAAAACCCCTGGGCTCAGACAAAGCGCTTCGATCCACAGGGCATTTACATCAAGCGCTGGGTCCCGGAGCTCGCGGAGATTGACCCTAAGCTTTTTCTCGCTCCACCTCCTGAGGGGCAAGCGCTTGCCAAAGGCTACCCCTCGCCCATCGTGGACCACGGTGACGAGCGAAAGCGAACGCTCGCGATCTTCAAAAAACACCGCGAGAACAAAGGCGCTTAAAGGAAGCTCCCCACTCCCGTTCTTGCCCGCCGCCCCCCTCGCCTGCGCTCTCTCTTCCGCCCCCTCTTTCGCTCTTTAAGGCTTTAGAGCGGTGAAGACTTCCGCCAGCTCCTTTGCTGGGATCGCAAAGACCTCCACTCGATTCACCGCTGCGATGTTCATTCCTAAAAAGTGCCCATCTAGAGTGAAGAGAGGCCCCCCCATCATCCTCCGTGTCAGTGTCGTCTCGTGCTGGATGACCATTGGAAAACCACTCCTCCGCGCTGACTGCTGCGCGAGCCCTCCACTGAGCTGGTCATTACGGTCCATCTCCTTCGGATAAAGCTTATGGCGCGCCACGAGCGTGATGGCCAAGTCGATCACTTCAGCCTCTCGCTTTACCTTCAGCTGAATGACCTCACCGACTCCTTTTCCGCTGAGGTATTTGATAAATTCCTCACGGTTTTCGATCTCAGCTCCATCGATCTCTCGCAAGACATCTCCTTCTTTCAGCCCGGCCTTTTCCGCCCCTGAGCCCTCTGAGACAGCACTCGCCACCAGTCCTTCTTCACTCACCTTTAAGGCCACGCCAAGCACCGCCGGACTCCCTCCGGGGATTTCCCGCTTATTCGCGCTGATCATCCCGACTCTCGGGCGGCGGAACCTCCTCTCGGCCGCCCCGTTCGAGACGATCCAAGTCCCATGGGCCAGATCCTCTGTGAAATCCATCGTCACTGGCCGCAGGTTCTCAGCCTCGATCTTCACCAAGACCAGATCCCACTGATCATTACGGGAAAGCAGCTTGGGTGAGCGGTATTTTTTAGCTCCCACTCGGACATAAAAATCCGCCACTTCATCGAGTTCACTCGCTTTGGTTAAAATGAGGCCATCTTCGCTCACGATCGTCCCAAAGAGAAAGGAACGTGATTCCTGGCTGTTGAAAAAAACGGCGCTACTTTCCTGCAATGAGACCTGCACCGGAGCGAGGGCTTTTTGAATCAAGGCCCCATTCTTACGGAGTTCTGATGGGAGTAAATTCGCGCTCAGCGGGAGAGCCAGAACGAAGCTTAAAATCAGGTAAATTCTCTTCATGGTCGTGCTCCTAGCTCTAGGGTTTTTTCCTGGGTTTCCTCGCCACTGATCCACTTAAGCGTCAGCTCCTCTCCGCTTCCCAGCTCCGCCAAACGAGCCGTCAACTTCTCCTCACTGGCCACCTCTCCATCGATCTCAATGATCCGGTCTCCCACTTTTAGTCCTGCTTTTTCAGCCACGCCCTCGGCAAAGAGTTCCTGCACCTCCAGCCCCCCGTCCGCCGAATCCCTCGCTACTAATCCTAAGAAACCCGTGCCGGGCTCCACTTTTTGAGCAAAGCCCCCTTCCCCAATAAAATCACCTTTTTTGAGCTCCTCCCAATGAGCCTGAAACTCGCGAATCGGTACGTGCAAGCTTTGCTCACGAGAGGTCCCCACGCGACTGTGAATCCCCACTAATTCCCCCTCCATATTAAAGAGCGGCCCCCCAGAATCTCCGCCGATGAGCATGCAATCGGACTGGATGGTCGAGTTCTCCTGCTTCACAAGGCGGCCTACTCGCACATTCACCCCCCTTTTCTTATCAAAGCCTCCCGAGTGACCGAGCGAAAAAACCCAGTCCCCCAAGATCGTAGAATCCTCCAAGTCGACTTCCACATAAGGAAAAGGCCCGTCATCGATGATTTGTAACATTGCCGAATCTGTCTCCGAATTCAGCCCGAGCGAGCGCCCCCTCAGCTCACGGCCATCCTCCATAATGACTTTGACTTCCTCATCAACCTTCGCGGTAACATGAGCCGCAGTGAGCACTAAACCTTCCTCACTAATGATGACCGCACTCCCAGAGCCCTCACCCATTTGCAGACAGACCGTGGCCGCACGGGCCCGCTCTAAATGGGATTGCAGAGCGCCCTGAATCGCACGCAAATCTTCCAGATTCCGGGGGATTTTTTGCTCATTCAGCGAGAGCCGCTCAGCCCCCATCGAAGGAGGAAACAGCAATAAGCCTAGCATCCACAAGCCTCTCAATTTCATGATCATAAAATAAGGCGAATCGTCCGTCATGGCAACGGACAAAGGTGTAAATGAAGCGCAAACGAGGCGCAAATGACGAGGTGAGGGGGAAGCTTCGCTAAAAAATCACGCAGCCAGAAGGAGAATCAAAAAGGAAAGGCCCGGCTAACGCTCACAGGAACCCCCGAACCTGTATAGGATGAACAGCCAGCCGGACCTAAAACAAAAATATTAAAATTCGATACCGCTAGATGGCCCAATCAGAGGATTCTTACAAGAACAAATCCCCTCGTTCACAAAAAGTCTAAGTGATTCACATCTTTTCTAAATAATCAGGAACATCACTTTTCTGGCGAGCCGGAGGCAGCTCGCCGGACGAGAAGGAAATGACCCCGCCCACTCCGGGAGCATGAGGAGCCTCTAAAAGGAGATTCCCCTGAGCATCGGGAAAGATATATACTCGCTTTCGCTCAGCGATAAGCCGCCCAAGGTAACCCAGCAGGGTCGCCAGAAAAAGAAGCCCAAGAATCATCAGCGAATAATACAAAGCCGCATTTTGTTTGAGCTTCGCCCAGGGACTGAGATTTTCTGAGGAGGCGCTCTGAGTCTCGGGATAAATAAATGGATTTCTCGAAGAAATTCCCTTTCCGCCGCGAGCCACCACCTTTTCTAACCAATAAAGGCGGATCGAAAGCTGGATCGAGAAGCTATCGAGCTGGGAAGAAGGGTCTGATTTTTCCAGAGCTTCTTCCACCGCCATGCGTAGCACTTTTTCGCGCTCATCAATCGAGACCGATTCCGTAACCTTCTCTGAAAAGGCGAGCTGGGATTTCTCTGGCATTCCCAAGAAGTAAAAAACGACAGCCACCGGCTTATCTTGATCGATGTGTGAACGCACCACGCTCCCGATCGACTCGCTGGGCGGGATCTCCTGCAACGAGTCGAAGAGGTAAATATAAAGATCAATTTCCGTATCCCGAGCATGATAATTGAGAAAACTCTCCCGATCTCGGAACTCCTGAGTGGTCAGTAAATACTGGGGATCCGTGAGGTAACTTCTGGGCATCTCATGGAAATAAGGCGCGAAGAATTGCTCCTGAATCCTAGTCGACCATTCCTCATCCTCTGGATCGTCATCCGGTAAATCACGCACCGCTGGGTCGAGCTCGATCGGGGCCTCATTATCTGAATGTAGCAGTCTTAATGCGATGCTTCCCAGCAAGTCAGAGCCCGGAACGAAGTCACCGGATTCCAAGGCCTCTAAATCATCCTGCGTCCAGCTCGGCAGGATCAGCTCGGCAGGTTCTTCGAATTCCTCGAAACCGCCCACCGCATCATCATCATCATCTGCGGTCTGAAAAGACTGCCCGAGGAGAAAGTCCCCCCCAAGGCTTAAGCAAAAGATAAATATGACAACGACTTCCTTCACTCGCTCACCCCTTCTCGCTTTGCTCGTTGATCCTGCGCTTCGGCCCGGATCTCATCCAGAAGCTCCCCCACTCTTTTGGGGCTCTGGCCACTCTCAGCGAGCATGGAAGCTGGGTCTTTATTCACCCGCTTCCAGCCCTTCATTAAGTAACTTTCTAACTTCGCCACCACCAGCGTGAGAGCCTCGCGATAATCCCCTTTGAGAAAAGCGGGATGGCCGGCTGAGAGGGCCGCAAAGGTCATCTTCTCATCGAGGTAGGGCAGAAGGGCATAGCCATAAGTGATGCTCGCGCTCTTCGAGTTCACATCGACAAGAATCAGAATGCCATTTTCATTCGGCCGTCCCTCATCCAGATCGACATATTGAGCCCGGTTCAGCATCCAAAACCCCAGCTGGCGGATGCTCTGAAGCTCCTCAAAAGCCCCCAGATAAATCGAGACAAAGAGCTGAGGAAATCTCGCCTCAAAGCGCTTCAAAAATCTCCTCATCGGCTCCCGTTCCTTCATCCGCATGACCCCCGCCGCATCGGTGAAACGATTTAAGCTCATGTCCTGAATGCCGAATAATTCATCGACATGCCACATCGTAAAGCCGCAGTGCGGACACGAGGATGCCGCGCGGTGGATGCTCTGCACACATCTGGGACACTTCATGAAGATACTTAACTGAAATTAACTAAACGGATTTCAGTCGTTTCACCAAGATATTTTTGCCCGAGTGGGTGAATCTTCTCGTCGTCCGCGCAGCCGCGTAAAATTAATCATTCGCAATCACGCCATCTTGGATCGTGAAAATACGGTCTCCATGACGGGATAAGCCCGCATCGTGCGTCACCACCACAAGGGTGGCATTTTGCTCTTCCACCACCTCGAGCAAAATTTTCATGACCTCATCGCTATTCGCAGTATCGAGGTTCCCCGTCGGTTCATCGGCAAAAATGATCGAGGGTGAATTCACCAAAGCGCGGGCGATCGCGACCCGTTGTTGCTCGCCGCCAGACAGCTCTGCGGGAAGGTGATCGATCCGCTTCGCAAGGCCCACGCGCTCAAGCGCCGCCCTTGCCGCCTCGGGGTCTGACTTTCCTCCGATCAAGCCTGGCACGAGGACGTTCTCGATTGCCGTGAGCTCGGGAAGGAGGAAGTAGTTCTGAAAAATGTAGCCAATTTTTTCATTACGCAGGCGAGCTTGGTTCGCTGATGAGAGGCCGTAGAAGTCAGTCCCATCGATCAGGACTTTCCCCTGATGAGGATTTTCTAGCCCTGCCAAAGTGTACATTAAAGTGGTCTTACCAGCTCCACTGGGACCGCAGAGAAAGACTTTCTCGCCGGCCTCGATTTTCAAGTCGATGCCTTTCAGCACCTCGATCTCTTTCTTAGCGAGAGTGTAGGAGCGGTGGACGTTATGAGCTTCGATCATCTGGTGCCGATACTTTCGATAGTTTGGAAGATCGCCGTGATCATGAGGTAAGCCATCGATCCAATCAAGACTGCCATCACTAATAAGACGGCGGGCATGATGAGAGCCATGATCGCTTGCAGAGAATTATTCAACTCCTTGTCGAAGCGGTTCGCCGCTTTGCGGAGAGATTGATCAATCTTCCCCGTCTGCTCACCCACCGAAACCATATCGATCAAAAGCGGAGAAAAAGCACCCGTTCGGCTCAGCGAAGCGGATAAAGAACGCCCATCGCCGACCCACTCCAGCATCTCAGTGAGGTGCGCTTTGAGATAGAGGTTCGGCGTGGCATCCTTCGTTAATTCAAGCGCCCTCAAAAGCGGTAAACCATTGCCAACCAAGTTCGCCATGGTTTCCAGAAATTGCACGTAAAAGCGGTGCTCCAGAACCCGACCAAAAAGGGGCATTTTTAATTTCATCCGGTCCCAAGCCGGTCGGTTCGCCTCGTTATCTTTCCACGCCTTAAAAAGAATCAAGACGGCTACGATGACGAGAACCATGACGAGCCACCATTGCGAGAAAAAGTTCGAGGCTCCCATGAGGATCTTCGCTCCGAGTGGGATTTTGCCACCCGCACTATTCTCGATCAGTCCGGTGAGCTGCGGGATGAGTTGAGTGATAAAAACGATGCCCACCCCAATGCCAGCTAGAACAAGAAAACAGGGGTAAATTAGAGCGAGGACTACCTTGCCCTGCAACTCTTGCAGCGTCTTTAAGTAGTGGGCTTGCCGTTCCAGAATGGTATCAAGCGCTCCGCTGGCCTCACCCGCCGCAGCCAGATTACAGTAGAGAGAGCCAAAGCTCGGGCTCACTCGGCGCAGCGAAGCAGAGAAGCTGTTACCATCACGAACGAGCTGGCGAACCTTCGATGAAACAAGTTTGAGACTCCCGAGTTCTTGGCGATTTTCCATCGCTCGCAGAGCTGGCTCTAATTGCAAACCAGCCGCTAGCATGTCAGAGAGTTCCTCCGTGAAGAGGACAATTTCACCCCGCTTCAACTTGATCGGACCCTCAGGGATCACCTCGTCTTCCACCGCCTTGACGCTTTCTGCCTTGGTGCTCTCCTCAGCGGCCTTTTTCACGTCACCTTTTCTAACCAGAGCACTCGCCTCGCCGCCGAGGCTAATCGAGACGGGTTGAAGTCCTTTACGATCGAGCTGCCGCAGAGCTTCCCCTCGATCCCCCGCATCCAAGGAGCCCTTAACGACCGCTCCGCTTCCGCTCAATGCCTTGTATGTAAAACTTGCCACCTGATCAAAAAATAAATCGTCGTTTGCTTCTTACTGCTTACCCCGCTTTGGACTTGCCTGATGTTTAATGCTTCGCGGCAAGATCCGTGGCGGTCACCGAGACGACTTCCTCGATCGTCGTGACCCCCTTCATCACCTTGTGCCAGCCATACTCGCGCATGGGGACGAAGCCATCTTTCACTGCCTGTTCCTTTAAGATAGGGGCCGCTGAATTTTTCGCCACCAATTCCTCCATTTCACTTCCGATTAAAATCACTTCATAAATAGCGAGTCGGCCAGAAAAGCCTGTTCCCCGACACTTATCACAGCCCACCGGCTCATGAGCTTGCCCCTGAATATGATCTGGGATCTCCAGTCGCTGACGCCGCTCTGCTGAAAGTTCAATCGGCACCTTACATTCGTTACAGAGCCGGCGGACGAGGCGCTGGGCCAAGAAAGCGCGCACCGAGGCAGCCACAAGGAAGGGCTCTACTCCCATGTCGACCAAGCGGCTGATGCCTCCCAGCGCATCATTCGTGTGGAGGGTGGAAAAGACCAAGTGCCCCGTCAAGGAGGCCCGAATCGCGATTTCCGCGGTCTCCAAGTCACGAATCTCACCGAGCATGACGATATTAGGATCCGCGCGGAGGATCGAGCGCAGCCCGCTCGCGAAGGTGAGGCCGATCTCACTCTTCACCGCGATCTGCATCACTCCCTCGAGCTTATTCTCCACCGGATCTTCAATCGTGACGATGCGAGTGTCTGAGGTGTTTAACTCACTCAGGAAAGAATAGAGAGTGGTCGATTTACCCGATCCGGTCGGACCGGTGATCAAGATGATCCCGTTCGGGAGGCTGAGAATGCTGTTAATTTTTTGGAGAACAAAGTCCTCCATTCCGAGGAGTTCCACATTGAATTTCTCTTGGTTCAGGAGACGCAGACTCACTGATTCCCCTTCCACGGTCGGCACGGTCGCGACGCGCACATCGATCGAGGCTCCCTCAAACTGAAGATTAATCCGTCCATCCTGAGGCAGACGGCGCTCGGCAATATCGAGCTTTGACATGATCTTAAGACGCGCGATCACCGAGGCTTGCAGGGCCTTAATCTGATCAGGAACCGCAATATCCACCAGCCCCCCATCGATCCGATAGCGGATGCGCAAATTATCGGCCAGCGGCTCAACGTGAATATCAGTCGCCTTCTGATCGAGTGACTCGCGGATAATTTGGTTCACAAACTTCACGACACTTGCTTCCTCATCCTCAATCTCATCGATGACGCTGGCTTCATCTTTATCGAGATTATCAAGGTCGAGATCACGGCCCTCTAAAAGTTGCTCAAAGGTGTCTGCACCCACTCCATACAGCTTCCGCAGGGACTCGTGCACGCGCCGACGTGAGGCCATGTGCCAGACGAGAGGCATCTCGATCGCCTGCGCAGCCGCTTGCCGGGCCATCAGATTTAGCGGATCATAAGTCACCATGTGTAGCCTTGCTGACTCCCCTTCCCCGACAATCTCAATTGGTAAAACACGGTGCTTCAGCGCGATCTGTGGCCCACACGCTGCCCTCAGCGGTAGCGGTTTTTCCACCGCGGGAATTTCTGCGAGCCATTCCATATTCAGTCCGTGAGAGAGTCCCTGCATGTAGGGCTCCTCGTCGACGAGCCCGCTGTCGAGAATATCGTCCACCGGAGAGCCCTGTCGCTGGCTCGCCTCCTCCACGGTTTCTTGAAGCGCAGTAAGATCGCTACATCCAGTATCGCGGGCGGGCTTGATGAGAATTTCGGTCATGGACTGAGTGATTATTGATAAAACGTCTGAGGAAGCGCTTTCTGTCTGATCAATTCTGAAGAATTTGTGACCCTAGCTCAAGTTCCTGAATTTTCATTGCGAAAAAGCAAAGTCACCCCTATCATCGCATATCTGCCTCATGCGCCAGATGTGGTTAATTGGCCGACCCGATATTATTATTAATGGGGGTTGCCCCGGAGACTCAATGTCATGCCTTTATTGGAAGACAGCGGGTTGATGGATACCCCCAACCTCGACCTTCGGGAGAGCGGCTCATGTGCCTCGGACGGTGAGGCAGATTCCTAAAGCCCGCTCTGTGAATAGAGCGGGCTTTTTAGTCTCCCTCTTGATCCCACTGAGCGAGTCATTCCACTGGAAAAGGCTGCTCTCTGAAGCGGAGATTTTGATACTGGAGTTCCCAACGGCTGCCCCGACTCCCCAGGATGGAGTTTTGCACGCTTCGATCACTCCACGCCACGGCCTTTTCACGATCGCGGCGAGCGAAATAGATCTCTCCCATCGTATCGAGGTAAGCCGCCGATTCAGGATTCAACGAAAGCGCGATTTTCAGGTACCCCTCCGCTTCATCCAGCGAACGATTCGCTCGCGAGGCCATCCAAGCGAAGTTGTTATAAACATTATGATCCTTGGGATAGCGGCGGATGCTCTCACGGGAAGAGGTGATCGTCTTCTCATAAAGTTGATCGTGCAGCTCGCTTAATCCTAGATTACGCAGCAGGGGAAAGAAATCATTGGCGAGGTAGCCATCGCTCGGCAGGATCTCGTGCGCTCGTGAAAAGGCTCTCACTGCGCTCTCTTCATCTCCCTGCTCCATCGCCACCGCGCCGCGCGCCAGAAGGATCTGAAAACGCGGGCGGAGCAAATAAATCCCGTATTCCACGCTTCCGGCTCCGTTGAAGCGGGAGAACAAGCTCACCTCACGATAAGCTAAGACATTTTGCCAACGCCCTAAGGTAACTGCCTCGCTTGCGAGTTCCTCAATGATCGAGTTGCGAATCCCAACGCGCGAGGACTCTGCGGGATTCTCAGTTCGTAAAAGAGCGCGCCGCATCAGCTCGTAGGCCTCTTCAATCTCTCCGAGTCTTAAGTGCTCCATCGCAAAATCCCGCAGGGCTAAGGCACTCCCATTTGAGAGCAAGAGAGCTCGCTTCATGGCCTCCTCGCCTCCTTCCTTACCCGCATTCTTGAAGACCAAGCCCTTCCGATAAAGGAACTCGGCACTCTCACTTGAGGCCTCACCTTCGATCTTTGCCAGCGCTTCTGCACCCTCTTTGATCTGGCCCCCATCTAGCGCTAAGATCGCCTCCACAAAGTGATCGGGCTCCTTCTCTTCCGCAAGCGCCGCACAGATCATCAAGAGGTCTTCTTTGCGGTTCCGGTTGACCATGAGATTCAGGAGATTGCGCAAACTATTCACGCGGTCATCATCCTTTTTCACTTCATCGAAGACTCGATCCCGCACCCTTTTAAAGAGCTCTGGGCTCACTAAAAGATTCTGCGCCGAAAAGGACATCGTCACGAGGAGTCGCTCTCGGAGCTCCATTTCAGGGTCCATTTCGCCGATAAAATTAAGAAGCCAGAGGCTCTCATCAGACGCTGGAATGGGGAGCATCTCAAAGAATTCATCAAGCGAGGCTCCATGCTCGCTAAGCTCCCGTGCGATGACTGTCAAGGTGGTGAATGGAGCCACAAAATACAGATCGTGAGCATAGCGCCTGGCATTCAGATCCTTCACTGGACGGATCAAGTCGAAGAGCGCATACCCCCCCTTAATGGCCCTCTCTTTCAGCCCTCTTTCCTCCAGAAATCTCACTGCGAGATTTAAGCGGCTCAGGGCAGGAGAGCGGCCCTGCTCATCGAGCTCCTTACGAATTCGAGTCGAGATGTCCTCCAACCATTGCTCAAATTCCCCCTCTTCCCCGAAGGGTAAGGTCAGTATTTCTTGGACCTCGGCGTAGCGATCATGGGCCAGCAAGTAGGGAATCTTCGCCTCGTCCTCGCTTGGCGAAAGATTTCCCAGAACCAGCTCACCGTAGCCCATCCGCAGGAGACTAACACGTGCGCCTTTGCGCTCTCTCTTCTGATCCATGAGAGAGACCAGAGCATCGTAAGCCTCCTTCTCTGCCGCGCGATTCCCCTCATGATTCGCGATGGTCCATTTAATGTAGAGCTGATCAGCGAGAGTCGGATTACTCGCTTCAAGAAGATTTCTTAAATAAGGGAGATGATCCCCGAGGCAAAGGCTAGCGAGCGTTTGCGCATCGCGGTCCCCTAGCCTCGTTGCCTCGGTTTGTAGCAGCTGAGCCTCCGCTCGCACGCGCAGATAAATGAGGTAGCGGGCCTGATCTTCCTCTGATTCCGACTGGCTGAGTCGCGCGATTTCTTCATCCAAATCCCCCGTCACTTGCAGCAGGTGCGCGTAGTGAATGACGTGATCAAATTGCACACTCAAGGCGAGGCACTCCTTCGCCAAAGCGATCTCCCCCTCATTTAAATGACGCCGCACCACTCCCGGAAGAAGGTCCGCGATGATTTGATCAATCCGACCAATCACAGTCTCGTTATCCTCAAACTCGCGGAGTCGGAGAAGGACATTGTACTCTTCGAGCGCCAATAATTTCTCGATCAGGATGATCTTTTCCTTCGCGGTCGCCTCGAAATATTGATCAAGCAATTGGCTCACCTCCTCTGAGGTCTCCGGCGTGATCCCGAGCTTCACCTTCCGCAAGATCGCCACCGCGCGGGTGGCCAGCTCTGGGTCATCCCCCGCGATGAGGAGATTTAGGAAATCGAGGTTCCCTCGCCCGCCGCTCCAGATTTCAATCGAGGCCGCTTTCCGTTCTTCGAATTTTTCTGAGCGGAGAGCCGCCATCCATGCCGCATGCTTCTCGGACTCGCTCTGAGCTGGGGCCGAGAGGCAGCAAATGGAGAGGCAGCAAATGGAACATAAAAAAAAGGTGAATCTTTCGCTCATGATAGTTTTGCTAAGAGTCGCTGATTTTCGCCAAGGTTCAAGGCTCAGGAAATTTCAGCCGGCATTGGAGCCGTAGACGGTAAGAGATTACTTTCTCTTGCGAGACTTCCAACGATAAATCCAGAGGGCGAGCAAGCCAAGGAGAAGAACTGCGCTGAAAATGAGGCTGTAAATCGAAAGGGGCGTCACCGTCTCAACTGCTCCAGATTCCAGTAAAAGCTCCTCGTAGCGAGGCGAAATAAAGCGCCCAAACAGGAAGGCAATCGCGGCGGTAGAAAGGAGGATCCAATCGAGTGAATATCGCCGTGACTTCATTTCCCGATGCAAAAGCGGCTAAAGATTTCTCCCAATATTTCCTCCGTATCGACCACTCCAGCGACTCCTCCGATCGCAGTGAGCGACTCCCGTAGATCCAGCGCCGTGAGTTCTGGCTCCTCTCCCGCGCGCAAGGAAGCCAAGGCCGCTTCCAAGGCCTTAGAGGATTTCACCAAGCAAGATTGATGACGGGCATTCACCGCAACGGAATGATCCCCCCAGTGAGCCTCATCGAGCAATAAGAGTTGCGCAATCGCATCCTCCATCGCGGGAAATCCTTCCCCAGTTTCGCATGAAATCTTCAAGCCTTCCTGACTTGCCCAACTTTCATGAGCGCGGTCCGCTTTGTTCAAAAGTAGCAAATGCTTAGCATCCGGCGGAACTTCCAAGATAGACTCCGCATAAGGCTCGCTGAGGTCCCTCACTTCCAGCACTAAATCGGCCCGCGAAAGCTGGCCGTGGGTCATGGCGATCCCTTCCTGTTCGATTTCGTCATCCGACTCACGCACCCCTGCGGTATCGATCAATCTCAGCGGAATTCCTCGTAAATTAACAACTTCTTCGATCGTGTCACGCGTCGTCCCCTCACGCGCACTCACAATCGCTCGTTGATAGCCTAAGAGACAATTCAGCAAGCTTGATTTCCCGACATTCGGCTTTCCGTAAATGACGGTCCGCACCCCTTCGCGGAGAATTCTCCCCTGATCTGCGCTGGCCAATAACTCCCGGATCCTCGCTTCTTGCGTCTCAAGAGTCTGACAAAGAGCTGCACCCACTGCGGCATTAATGTCTTCTTCTGGGAAATCAATGTAAGCTTCTAAGTGGGCGGTGGCACCCAAGAGAGCCGCACGGATCTCTTCGCAAATCCTACCAAGTCTCCCTTCTAACTGTTCATTCGCAGACCGAAGCGCAAGAGAGGTTTGCGCCGAGATGAGGTCCATCACCGCCTCAGCCTGCGTCAGGTCTAGTCGACCATTCATGAAGGCTCTTTGCGTGAATTCACCCGCTTCAGCAGGCTGCGCCCCTAGCTCAATAAAGCGCTCTAAGATCTTCTGTGTCACCACCACCCCACCATGCCCAGTGAACTCCACCACATCTTCCCCAGTGTAGCTTCTCGGCCCCTCGAAAATGACCAATACCCCCTCATCGATCACCCGCCCATGGGCATCGCGAATCTTCCTCAAGCCCACAAAACGAGAGGCTGGAAGTTTTGCTCCAGTCTGGCTTTTTTCCTTCGCGAGGCTGAGAGCCTCGCTGGCAATCCGCTTCGCCTCGGGCCCAGAGATTCGGATTAATGAGACCGCCCCCGTTCCTGCTGGGCTGGCGATCGCGGTGATCGTCTTAAGCATCCTTAATTTGCCTTCGTGAGATTTGAGGGATCCCCCCCGACCCCCAAGAACTCCCAGCAAATGATCTTAGCGATTTTTAAGACAGGTTCAGAGTCTTGGCTCCACTCCAGCTCGACAGTTGCTCCCCTACTGGTCCCCTCACCTCGGTTTGATTTCTCAGGAACATCAGTCCAGGCCAGCTCTTCAAGGATTTTCCCAACCTCGGAATCTCGTTTTACTTTAATAATGGCTGAATCCTCCTCAAAGTGAGCCGGCTCCACTACGTTGTAGTTTCTTGTCGCAGCACCCTTGTCATAAAGCGTGCTGACATGCTCTCTGAGCAAGACGCGGAATGTCCCCTTGCGGCCTGCCACTGGATACTCGATGAAATTCCGAAACAAGCGGTTCTTCGTCTGCACATACGTATTCCAATCAATGAGAAGCTCGCCATCCTTCTCCTTGAAAAAAACCATCGCTCGCACTGCTTCCATCTCATAATTCTCGCGAAAGGCCTTTGAGCGGGTCTGCATATCCGGTGCCTCCAACTGAAGACGAGTCTTAAAATCTGCGATCGGCCCAAAGAGCTCACTCATCTTAAAGCGCTTCGGAAGCTCAAACTCAAAAAGGTAAATACCACGCGCAAGATCGAGGGGATTCATTGCTAACTCCGAGAAGAAATCAGATTGCAGATCATCTGGCTCAATGGCGCCCTCTCCATAAAAAGCCCTCATTTCAGGAATCTTCGCCTCTTTACCGATGACATACTTCGCCTTTTGCTCCACTGAAGTCGCCTTAAAAAAGCTCTCAAGTAAGGCGGTAGCCCGCTTTTCAAAATCCGATGAAGGACCGGCCTCACCTACGGTCTCACTAGGGGCCATCGGATTTTCCGCTACGACCGAAGCTGGCGCCGCTTCGCTTTTTTGTGATTTTTTGAAGAATAGAAACGCCAGAACCAAGAGCGCTAAGGCCATCAAGCCTAAGATTCCCCAAAGCATTCCAGCCCCTTTTGACCCACTGCGCTGTTCTCCTCTTTCAGAAGAGGCTACTTGCTCTTCCACGGGGGCAGATGGAGCTGACGTGGAAGAAGATGAAACGGCGGCTAATTCCGGAGCCGGAGCCGGAGCACTCTGAACTTCCTGAGCCGCAGCTGCCTCAAGCGGGGGAGACGTCGTAATCTGATGACAAGAAGGACAAGGCGCTGAAGTCGCGGGGAGATCAATCGGCACTAAAATCGCAGCTTGGCAGTGCTCACACTCAAATTTTTTCTGTCCTGGGGGAATTTCCATGTCGCTCCAAGTAGAGTGAAATTGCTGCTTGAAGTCAACTAGCGAGAAGTCGGTCCATCTCCTCAAGACAGCGCTCATTCTGCTCCGGCGTCCCGATTGAGATTCTGAGCCACTCGGGGAGCTGATAGCTACTCATCGCCCTGACAATAATCCCCTTCTTTAAGAGTCCTGCAAAAACGTCATCACCATCCCCCACTTTCACCATGACAAAGTTCGCATGACTCGGGATAAATTCCCATCCCCGCTCAGAAAAAGCTTCTTCAAAGAAGCGTCGCCCGATCGCATTGTTCTGCACGGTCGCTGCAATATGATCGCGGTCTTGGATCGCTGCCAGTGCCCCCGCTTGAGCGATCGCGTTGGCATTAAAGGGCTGGCGCGCGCGATTTAACATTCCCGCAAGTTCTGGCGTGGTAATTCCATATCCTATTCGCAGGGCTGAGAGCCCCTGAGCCTTTGAAAAAGTCCGCATCACACACACATTGCGCCCCTCTTTGACATAGCGGATGACATCGGGCGCCTCTTCCAAGAACTCATGGTAAGCTTCATCAAAAACGATCACGACATGATCAGGAACCTGAGCCATGAACCGATCAATCTCCTCCTGATTGACTAAAGTTCCGGTCGGATTATTGGGATTTGCAATAAAGAGGAGTCTTGTCTCTGGCGTGATCGCCGCAGCCATGGCCTCTAAATCATGCACAAAGCCCGGATCCGGCACCTTGATATAATCTCCACCAAATAAAGTGGCCATAAGCTTATACACGACGAAGGCATGCTCTGCCGCAATAAGGGAGGCCCCAGGTTTCAGAAAGGAATGACAGAGGAGTTCGATAATCTCGTTCGAGCCATTTCCTAGCACGATGTTTTCAAAAGCCACTCCATGTTTCTCGGACAAGGCTGACCTTAAACGATATCCGCCGCCATCGGGATAAAGATGGGCCTTCTCCACCTCCGCAATCATCGCCTCCTTCGCCTTCGGGGAAGGACCCAGCGGGTTCTCATTGCTCGCTAACTTTATGATCGCATCAGGATCCAGCCCCAGCTCCCGCGCTGTTTCCTCAATCGGCTTCCCCGGCTCATAAGGCACTAGATCACACACCCATTGATTCCCATATCCCGTGATTTCCATGGCGAAAAAACTAGCGAACTTCCGCCCATCAGCAAGCCCCGATCAAAGCACCATGCGCTTAAAAAACTAAGCAGCCTTTACCCCCGTATAAATCGAGGCAATGCCACCACTCAGGGGCTCACATTGACTTTCTAACAGACCCGCTTTTTTGAAAAGCTCGACCATTTCCTCACCAAAAGGGAAATCACTAATCGAGCCCGCGAGGTATTGATACGCCGCCCCTTGCCCAGTCAGTAAGCCGGCAATTTTCGGAAGCACCCGATTCAAGTAGTAGCCATAAGGCTTTCTCAAAAGCCCACAAGCTTGTGAAAAATCTAAGACCAACAAATGACCTCCGGGGCGAATCACCCGGGCCATTTCTCGCAGGGCCCCTTCCCAGTTTTCCATGTTACGGAGCCCAAAAGCGACCGTCACCACATCGAAGGAAGCGTCCTCGAAGGGCAAATTCATGGCGTCCGCCAGCTGCGTTTCATGCACCCCGCTCTCAGTCGCATGAGCTAACATTTCTGGGCAGAAATCAGATCCTAGCACCCTCGCATCAGGGCATTTTTTCTGAATTTCCAAAGCCAAATCTCCTGTTCCAGTGGCCACATCCAGCACCCTCTGAGCTTGCCAGCCTTGCACGATGCGCCCCACTTTCTTCCGCCAAAGGATATCAGTCCCCAGACTTAGGACGTGATTTGTCATCACATAGCGATCGGCTATTTTCGCGAAGGCTCCCTTCACAAATTTCGGATCTTGGCCGCTCATGATTCGCTAGGGGGCTCAGGTAAAATATCGCGGTAAACCCCGGGATCACTTCCGGGGATTTCGACCGCTCCCACCGTCTTCGCATAGAACTCCTTCGGGCCGACTCCCCCGATGAAAGCGTAGGCATAACCCGCCTCCCGCTGTGCTTCCAGCGCCTTAAAAAGGAGAGCCTTCCCTAGGCCCAGCCCGCGGGCTGCTTCAGAGACCCCCGTCGGCCCAAAGTAGCCCTTCGCCGTCGTTTCGTAACAGGCAAAGCCTAAGACCTCCTTTTCTTTCGTCGCGATAAAACAAGAAATCGGCTGCCGTGAAAATGCCACCTGCAGCTCACTCACCCATTTTGGCGAGAAGTGCGCCCTCACAAAGTTCTCCACCAAGTGTTTCTCATAAGCCCCTGGTCGACGCAGAATCACCCCAGACTCCGCCACTCGCTCATAAAGTTCCTGACTTTCTGGCAAGTCATACAGCCGCACTAGCATGTCGATCATCTCGCCGCTAACCTCACCCCGATCCTTAAAAAATCCAACTCGAAAGATTAAGTCAGTAACTGCGTTTCGGCCAGCAAGCGATAGGTCCCCGCCTTTGCCATCAATTCAGCATGGGTCCCACTTTCCACGATCCGCCCCTCTTTAAGGACTAAAATCTTATCGGCACTTTTCACGGTGGCGAGTCGGTGCGCGATGATGAGACTCGTTCGGCCTTTCATTAAATCATCGAGCGCCTCTTGCACTAATCTCTCGCTTTCTGAATCCAACGCGCTGGTCGCCTCGTCCAAGAGAAGAATCTTAGGGTCAGCCAACACGGCACGGGCAATCGCAATGCGTTGACGTTGCCCGCCACTCAGCTTCACTCCGCGCGGCCCCACTAGCGCCTCATAGGCCTCCGGAAATGAATCGATAAACTCGTGGGCATTCGCCTTCTTGGCCGCCGCGATGATCGCCTCCTCGCTCGCTCCCGGCGATCCGTAGGCAATGTTCTCACGGATCGTCCCGCCAAATAAAAGCACCTCCTGAGGAACCACCGCCATTGCTGCGCGACGCGTCGCCACGGGGAATTCTGAAACGGCTTTCCCATCGAAAGTTAGGCAACCCTCATCCCCTTCATAGAAAGCGAGAAGCAGAGAAAAAAGGGTCGATTTCCCAGCCCCACTTGGCCCCACTAGAGCGACCCGCTCGCCTGCTGCAATTTCAAAGCTCACCCCATCCAGCACCTTCTTTTCCTTGCGCGAGGGATAGGAAAAGACCAGATCCTGAACTGCCATTTCCCCGCTCAGGCTCTCGTGACTCGCCGCTCGATCGTCCTCAATCTCGTGATCTAGAATTTCCCGAATCCGCTCCGTGGCTCCCTGCGTTTTTTGCAGCTGACTCATGATGTCTGGGAGCGATCCGAGGGAGGCCCCGACAAAGATACTAAAAAGGATGAAGTGGGTGAATTGCTCACTGCTAATTTGCCCCTTAGCCATCATCCCTGCGCCGAACCAGACCACGATCGAAATCGTCCCAAAGAGGATGAAGATGATGAAGCTCACAAACATCGCGCGGGCCTTCGAGCCCTCGATCACGGTGCCCAAAAATTCATCCAAGGCGCTGCGGTACCGTTCTTCTTCAAAGCCCTCGTTCGAGTAAGCCTTCACGTCTGCGATGCCCTGCACTGCCTCCTCCGCGACAATGTTACTTTGCGCAAGCTGATCCTGAGCATCCCGAGACCAGCGCCGGATTTTACGCCCCACGATCGCCACCACCAGCACCACCACCGGGATCATTGCCAGCATGAAAAGCGAGAGCTTGACCGAGGCGATGAAGATAAAGATGAGCCCCCCAATAAAAGTCACCGACTGCCTGACCATCTGCGGCACCGTCGTGATTAAAGTCTCTTGCAAGATCGAGAGATCCGCCGCAAAGCGTGATCCCACCTCACCAGTCCTCCGCTCCATAAACCACGGCATTGGCAATCTCACCAAACGGGCGAAGACGTCTTGGCGCAAGTCACAAAGCGCACTTTCACCGGCCTTAATAAAGCCCCTCACACGCCAGTAGGCCACCATCGCTTGCACACAGAGAATGATCAAGAGGGTGGAAACCACTCGGTTAATGTCCGCACTCACCTTGCCCGCATCCACCCCTTCTCTCATCGCCTCCTGTGGCGAGCCGATCAAGCTCCCCAAAAAGTAGGGAAAAGCGAGGGACAAAGCCCCCGTTAAGAAAAGGGCCAGCACCGAGGGAATGAAAATCGCCCGATATTTTCCGAGATAGCTGTAAAGTCCGAAGGTCTTCTTCCAGTCAATCCTGCGGGACTTTTTTTCCGAGTTGCGCACGCCGCAGTGAAGCGAAGCGAAGCGCCCCCGTCAAATCAGGAGCGCGATCGTCCCCTTAAAAAGACCCCACTCAGCATCAGTAAGAAGGCCGCACTTGGCTCCGGGATCGCACGAATCGCCTCGATCTGGCTCTCGTAAACTGACAAATCCGCCGCCGTAGAGACCCGCCCGAAGTAAGGATAGGGATTCGAGGAAGTCTCCCCCGGAGGCCGACCATCAAAGGGAAAGGTATTACCCGTTCCAACCGCATTTAAAATACCGCCCAGCTTCCAAACTCCGTTTTCTTGTAAAAAGACCGCTCCCCCAGAGTCCCCATTGCTTGCCTGAGCCTCGTGAGTCCTCCCAAAACGATCAAAGGTCGTAAAAAAACTGACCACATCCCCATCAGTTGCTCCTAAATCGACGATGGCTGATCCCGTAACGCTGTTCTCTCCCCAGCGCACCTCCTTTGAGCCCACTGCACGCCAGCCCCGCACATCGGCAAAGGGACTCGTCGTCTCAGTCCAAGTGTCTGGGCCAGCGGGATCGACCGTGACATTCCACCTCGTTTGATCGACTTCCCGCCCCCTCCCGTTTCCGATCATGATGACATCAGTTCCCGCACTCACGGTGTTCATCACCAAGTCAAGTGGAGTGAGGCCTGGGTCATTGATCAGGCGATACATGATGAGATCCGTGAACTGGCTTAAGTTCTGTCCAGTCGGATTCTCCAGACGACGCCCAGATCCCGCCTCCACTTCGAAGCTGACACCTCCAAAAATCACCGGCACCTCATTTGGAACCGTCACTCGGCCCACATGATTCGCCGTCAAAACCCACTGATTCCCCAAATACACCGCTGAGGCTCCACCTAGTGTTCCCACATTCGCGAAGCCCGGGTCATCTGCCGGAGCACTCGTATTGCCAGAACCATCTCCGGAGGAAATCATCACAGCGTGAGAAAAACCAAGCGTTGCAAAGATAAGGGGAACAAAACGCATCCCTCACTAATTCACAAAACTTAAGCATTTTCAACTTCAAAAAAAAATGGCATCGAAGACACACCCCGCCCTGACTTAGAATCCCCCAATGCAGCGCATTTTGACTTTCATGGGAATTACTTTGGCAATCGCAGCGATCCTTCTTATCACAAAAACAATGAGTTCGGTTGGACATGCTCAGAGTCTTCAAATCTCAGCGGAAGACTACGCCAATGGCTCGAAACGCTCCGCCGCCGTTTCGCGAAAAGTCAGCCCCGCTCTAAAAGCAGCCTTCCAAGAACAAGGACTCGAATGGGGAGCTCCCATTTTCATTCGCGCCTTTAAGGAGGAGCGCACGCTCGAGCTCTGGGTCAAAAAGAATGAGAAATTTGTCCACTTCCGCAGCTATCCCATCGCTGCCGCATCCGGGAAACTTGGCCCCAAACGCCGCGAAGGAGATCGCCAAGTGCCAGAGGGCTTCTACTTCGTCAAACCCTCCCAGATGAACCCTCGGAGTAATTTCCACCTCGCCTTCAACATCGGCTATCCAAATTCCTATGACAAGGCTCACGGCAGAACCGGAAGCTTCATCATGGTGCACGGCTCAGATGTTTCCATCGGATGCCTCGCCATGACAGATGAGAAAATCGAAGAGATTTACACCCTCGCAGATGCCGCCCATCAAGGTGGGCAGGCCTTCTTTCGCATTCACATCTTTCCCTTTCACCTCAAGGGCCCCGCTCTCGCTCAGCAGTCAGCTCACCCCGAGCACCCATTTTGGAAAAACCTCCAGACAGGCTATCAATTCTTCGAAGACCAGCAACGGCCACCAAATGTCACCGTGAAGAATAAATACTATCACTTTGAGTGAACTCTCATTCCTGAATCACTCTATTTCTCACTCTCCAAATTGCCACTTCTCTTTCATGAACTTCGCACCTCCATTCCGCACTCAGCTCGCCACTCACCTTTTGACTCACCTCTTCGCCGTCATCGTCATCAACCTCTCTCCTTGCCTCGCTCACCCTATCGAATTTCACAATGACCCCTTCCGTCAGCTAGAGGAAGTTTGGCCCACTCCGAGCGAGTCCCGCATCGCCTCGGGCGCGCCCGGCCCACAATACTGGCAGCAGCAAGCAGACTACGATCTAGCCATCTCGCTTAATGAAGAGGAGAACATCCTCACCGGCCACGGCAGCATCACATATCATAATAACTCCCCCCATCCCCTAAGCTACCTCTGGATCCAGCTCGATCGTAATAAACACTCGCCCGGATCCGCAGGCCACCAAAGCACGGAAGCCCCAGCCCTCGGAGAGCTGACCTTTGATTCCTTTGAGAGTCTTCTTCTCAAGGAAAGCTTCGATGGCCGCTTCCACATCGACAGCCTCAGCGACTCTGAAGGCAAAGCCCTCAATTACCGCATTGTCGATACCATGATGCGCCTCGATCTCCCAAAACCTCTCACCTCAGGCCGGAAATTCACCTACCACATCGCTTGGCACTACACCCTTACCAACTCCCGCACCTCCCGAGGCCGCAGCAATATGGAACAGTTCGGAAGCGGCACAAAAATCTTCCAAATTGCACAATGGTATCCCCGCGTTTGCGCCTACACCGATGTCCGCGGCTGGCAAAACAAAGCCTTCCTAGGCCGCGGAGAGTTCGCCCTAGAATTCGGCAACTATAAAGTCGCCATCACCGTCCCTGATAACCACGTCGTCGCCTCCACTGGAGAACTCAAGAACGGCCACGAAGTCCTCAAGGAACTTTGGCAAGAACGGCTCAAAAAAGCCGAATCAGCGAAAGCTCCCCTCTTCATCATCACCCCAGAAGAAGCCGCCAAAAATGAGAAAACAAAAGCCAAAGGAACTCAGACGTGGCTCTTCGAGGCGCAGAACGTGCGGGACTTCTCCTGGGCCTCCTCTCAGAAATTCATCTGGGATGCCCTCCGCCATAAGCTCACCACCAATCAGGCCCCAGTCTGGGCCATGTCCTTCTACCCGAATGAGGCCGAGCCCCTCTGGAGTCAATATTCCACCCACGCTATCATCCACACCCTTAACGTCTACTCACGTCTCACCTTCGACTATCCCTACCCCGTCGCCCTCTCCGTGAACGGCCCTGTTCGCGGCATGGAATATCCCATGATCACCTTTAACGGCCCCCGCCCTGAAAAAGACGGCAGCTATTCTGAACGGACTAAGAATTCCCTCATCTCCATCATCATCCATGAAATTGGCCACAACTGGTTTCCCATGATCGTAAACTCAGATGAACGCCAATGGACTTGGATGGACGAAGGCCTCAACACCTTCCTCCAAGTCCTCACCGAGCAAGAATGGCGAGAAAACTATCCCTCACGGGCCACTCCCCGCAAGATCATTAGCTACATGACTAGCTCCGAGCAAAGGCCCATCATGACCAATTCGGAATCCCTCCTCCAATTCGGACAAAACTCCTACCGCAAACCCGCCACCGCTCTCTCCATTCTCCGCGAGACCATTCTGGGACGCGAGATTTTCGATGACGCCTTTAAAAAGTTCAGCACCCGCTGGATGTTTAAGAGTCCAGAACCGGCCGATTTTTTCCGCAGTATGGAAGATGCCGCAGGAGTGGATCTCGATTGGTTCTGGCACGCCTGGTTCTACACCACAAAACACGTTGACCTCGCCATCACCTCATTTGAACGACACCGCATTGACCTAGGAGACCCCGATCTCATTGCCAAAAAAACGACCCAGGAAGCGCAAGCAGAGGCCGAGAAAAACATCGTCGCGAAGCGCAATCAAAAAATCCCAAAATACGTGGACCAAAACAAAGGCCTCAAGGACTTCTACGACCAAAAAGAGAGCCCCAAGGTGAGCCCGGAAGAACGCCAAGATTTCAAACAAATGATCCGCGCTCTCACACCCCAGGAACGCCGACTCCTCCGAACGAAGAAGAGCTTCACCATCGCCCACTTTGAAAATAAAGGCGGAGTCCTCATGCCCCTGATTGTCGAGCTTCACCTCGCAAACGGGAAAAAAGAAAACCGCCAAGTCCCGGTCGAAATTTGGAAGAAAAACCACCAAAAAGTCAGCAAGCTATTCGTCACCGATCAACCCGTCATAAAAATCGTCCTCGATCCCCATGAACAAACCGCTGATGCCGACACCAGCAACAATTGCTGGCCGCCCGAAATTGACGATCACCCTATCTCCCTAGCACCCCGCGATGAATCATTCACCAACGAGATGAAAGAAGCCCGCGAAAAGGAAGAGAACGAAAAAGCAGAAAAGAAGGTGCAAAAGAAAGCGGAAAACTAAGGCTAAAGCAGCCATTGCGCAGCATCTTTACTCAGCCATTAAATTCCAAATAACCCGCGCCATTTCGCGTCCACGCAAAAGGCTGGAATGATCGCGGTTTATCACTCAATCACCAAACTCGCGCGGAACAAGCAAGCGAAGTGTCGAATAGACGCCGAGCGAAGGATTGCTTGCCTCCGCTGATGGAAAATCTGAGTATTGCGCCATGCAGACTTACCTCGATCTCCTCCGCGACGTTCTTGAAAACGGCGAAGAACGAGGAGACCGGACTGGCACCGGGACACGGAGTGTTTTTGGCCGGCAGGCACGCTACGATCTCCGCGAAGGATTCCCCTGCATCACGACAAAGAAGTTACACCTTCGCTCGATCATTCACGAGCTGCTTTGGTTCCTAAAAGGCGATACCAACATCGCCTACCTCAAGGAGCATAAGGTGCGGATCTGGGACGAGTGGGCCGATCAAAATGGGAACCTCGGCCCGGTTTATGGGCAGCAGTGGCGTTCTTGGCCCCGGGCTGATGGCTCCACGATTGACCAGATCACGCAGCTCGTGGAGACCCTTCAAAAGAACCCCACTTCACGACGCCACCTCGTATCCGCGTGGAACGTTGCTCAGGTAGATGAGATGGCCCTTCCACCTTGCCACCTTCTCTTTCAATTCTACGTTCACGAGCCGGATTCAGAGCACCCAGGGCTCAGTTGCCAACTTTACCAAAGGAGTGCTGATCTCTTCCTAGGGGTGCCCTTCAACATTGCCTCCTATGCCCTGCTGACCATGATGGTGGCGCAGGTCTGTGGCTATGAGGCCCGGGAGTTCATCCATACTTTTGGCGATCTCCACTTGTATTCTAATCACTTGGAGCAGGCACGCGAGCAAGTGACGCGGAAGCCCTTAGCGCTACCTCAGATGCAGATCAATCCCGAGGTTTCTTCTCTGGATGATTTCACGATCGAGGACTTTACGCTGGTGGACTACGAGGCCCACCCTCACATTAAAGGAGACGTTGCGATATGAAATTAACTGCCATTGTTGCCATGACTCCCGAGCGGGTAATCGGAAAGGGCGGAGGGCTTCCTTGGAATCTCCCGGACGACCTGAAATTTTTCAAAAAACACACCTCGGGCCACCCGATTGTGATGGGGCGTAAGACTTTTGACTCGATCGGCAAGCCCCTTCCGCACCGTCAAAACATCGTCCTCACCCATGATCCGGCCTGGCATCATGATGGCGTAGAGAGTCTTCACCAACCGCAGGAGCTGCGAGAATTCGCCCTGATTGACCCCCAAGTTTTCATCATCGGGGGAGAGCAGATTTATCGCTTTTTCCTCCCGCTTCTCAGCGATATTGTCATCACACACGTGAAGCAGTCCTATGAGGGCGATACCTACTTCCCTGAATACGTCGATCTTTTCCCTAATTCTGAATTAATATGGGAGCAAGAAGACTTCATCATTCGGCGTCATTTTAAATAAAAACTCACCCACTTTCTCAAACTATGGCAAATTCATTTGAACTTAACGGCACGCTCAAAGTCCTCGAAGATCTCCAAACCTTCGCAAGCGGATTTACGAAGCGCGAATTCGTGATCGAAGTCCCTGATGGGAAATACCCCCAAATGGTGAAATTCGAAACAGTGCGCGATAAGATTGAGCAACTCGATAGCCTGAATATCGGCGACGAACTCAAGGTCACCTTCGACATCCGTGGGAATGAGTATAAAGGCCGCTACTACGTAAATCTCAATGCTTGGAAGATCGAGTCCTCCGGCGGCGGGCAAGGCGGAGGCAATGCGAGTGCCGAGCAAGGAGCCCCTTCTGATCCTCCTCCGAGTTCCTTCGATAGCGCCTTCGATAACGAGACCGAAATCAGCGAGGACGACATTCCATTTTAGGACGTGGCGGAGAGCTCTGCTCTCCCTGCCATTCTCAATAATCCGGGCTTGGAGACCAGAGGCCCCCGCCACGGAAGAGAAACTTCTACTCAACCCGCGTCTTAATTTTACCGTCGCTCACTTGCACCCTTAGCTCCTCTCCGGAGGAAACTGACTCGATCGATCTCACAATCTCGCCATCAGCTCTGAAGGTGATCGAGAATCCCCGTTCGAGAATGCTCCTCGGACCTAGGGCTTGGAGCAAGGAACCCAGCCGTTCGATCCGCGTCTGCTGGTCCTCAAGGCTCTGACGTGCCGCGCTGGTGAGATCCCCGTTAAGCCGATCAACTTTCTCCTGCCTCCTTTTAAAGACCTCGCTCGGATGGTAGCGCGCCAGTCTCAGTTCATATTCTCCAAGAAGGTGCTCTCGCCGCTGCATCGACTCCTGGACGATGTGCCCTAGATCGCGCTCTAGGCCCTCGATCCTAGAAATGGGCCGCTGGAGTTTTTGCTCGGCAGATTGTTTGAAAACCCCTCGCTCGTAGTAGTCGAGTTGATCGGATAGCCGATCAATCCTCCCATAGACCACACGGGCGAGACGGCCCCCAAGTTCGCTGAGTCGATGTGCTAATTCAGCCTGATCTGGGACCACTAATTCGGCAGCGGCGCTAGGGGTGGGTGCCCGTAAATCCGCAACAAAATCCGCGATTGTGAAATCAATCTCATGGCCGACTCCGCTCACGACCGGAATGGGACAATTAGCGATGGCCCGAGCGACCATCTCTTCGTTAAAATTCCAAAGATCCTCTAAAGATCCCCCTCCCCGCGCCACGATCAAGATCTCGGGATCCGGAGTCTCACCTCCACCGCGCCCAGCCTGTCGGATTGCTTGGGCAATTCCTCGCTCCGCTCCCCTTCCCTGCACCGCAACGGGATACAAAACAACCTGCACCCATGGAGCACGTCGGCTCAGGACGTTCTTCATATCCTGAAGAGCGGCTCCTGTCGGTGAAGTCACAATCCCAATCACTCGCGGAAACCCCGGCAGCAATTTCTTCCGCTCCTGCGCGAATAAGCCTTCTTCATTCAGCTTCTTCTTTAGCGCCTCAAAGCGAGCTTGCAGATCACCGAGCCCCACCGCTTGCGCTTTTTTAACAATGAGCTGGGTGCTTCCACGAGCTTCATAAAAACTAATCTCTCCCAGAAGCTGAACCTTGGCCCCATCTTGAATGACCTCATTTCCCATACGACGCTTCGCGCTAAACATGGCACAGGAAATTTGCGCGGATTCGTCTTTTAGGGAGAAATACCAATGCCCGCTGGATTGTTGACGCAGGTTGCTCACCTCCCCTTCCACCCAGAGATCCCCGATTTCAATCTCGAGGAGATTCCGAATCCGGCGAGCGAGCCGAGTCACCGAGATTGCCTGAACATCGCTCACAGTTTAGTGATCCTCCTGGCTATTCAACTCTGCGAAGATCATCTCCCCAGCGCTCGTCTGAATGGAGCTGACCACCGTAACATTCTGCGAAGTGCCAATTTTGCTGATGGCGTGATTCACGACAATCATGGTCCCGTCAGGCATGTATCCAACCGCTTGATGATCATCCTTACCAGCGCGAACTAAGGCCAAGCGGACGGATTCTCCGACCACTACGGAAGGTTTAAGCGCGTCTGAAAGATCGTTGAAGTTTATGATATCCGCTCCCTGAAGATGGGCCACTTTGGTCAAATTCTCATCAGTCGTGAGGAGGCGCCCAGAGAGCAGCTTCGCCATCTGGACGAGGCGACCCTGGAATGATTCATCCTCAGCCATGCCCCGGGAATCTTGGATGGAAATAGGAATGGCAGGGTTCTTTTGCAAGTCACTGAGGATTTCTAAGCCACGCTGACCACGTTGACGCTTCCCAGAAGCGGGTGAATTCGCCATCACCTGAAGTTCATCAAGCACGAACTGGGGCACCAGAACGCGCCCCGTGAGAAAACCAGCCGCCATAAGACTGGGTAAGCGGCCATCAATGATGACTTCGGCATCGAGGATTAAGAGCTGCCCGGAGGCGGCATCTTGGCGGAAACGCACGTAAGGAATGATAAAGGAGAACTCCTCCTGATTACTGCGAAGGGCGAGAACTGATCCTAAAAATGCGAGGGAGGCATAGGAACTGACCGTGAAGGCCAAGGCGAGAGCTTCCCCGATGCCCGGGTCATTAAGCGGAGTAGCGGCGAGCTTAATAAGCTCCGGAATCTGAGCCCGATTGAGGAGAAAGGCGCAAAGCAGGCCAATCGCCACCCCAAAGGTGGCGGTGGAAAATCCCCGCAAGGTGAAATCCTTCATCAAGCCCTCCACGATGATGAAGAAAATGGCGATTCCTAATCCCCCCACCAAGCCAGCCCAGAGCGGGATGCTTTCGGAGCTCAGAGCAATCGCAAATCCAGCCAGCTCACAGAGAACGAGGTAGATCAGGCGAGCGACATTTACGGAGGGCTGGGAGCTCTTCATGATACGTTCGGGAGTTATGATTTAGGCCACTCGAGGGTCCTCTTCCCCTCCGCCTTAGTTTCATTCACCTCATCGCCAATGTCCTTGGTGGTGATGTAGAGCATGAAGCCCATAAGGAGGAGGGCGAAGGCGGTTTGGACGAATTCGAGAAGGCGCTGCGGGAGTGGCTTACCGCGCACCCACTCCATGATCGCCATGACGATATGCCCCCCATCTAAGACGGGCAGAGGCATCATGTTCAAGACAGCGAGGTTCACATTAAAGAGGACAAAAAAGGCCAGCACACGCAGCCAGCCATCTGGTTCTTGTAGGAGAAGAAACTTCGTCCGGGCGATCCCGATGGGACCTGAGAGCTGGTCCACGCCAACGTTCGAGGTTGGCGAGGAGATTGTCTTAATGGTCATCCACATCGTGCGGAGGCTATCCCTGATCTGTTCCCATGGATTCGGGTGGAGAATCTCGGTGCTGACCATGGCCTCGCTGTCCCAATAAACCCCGAGCATGGGGTTCTCAGAGTAGCCATTCAGGGGCATTTCGGGAGTGACTGTGAGCGATAATTCTTCTTCACCCCGCTTCACGAGTAGATTGACTTTTTGGTAATCAAAATCCTTAAAAAGTTGATTGGCATGCCCGATGCCATAGACAACTTTGTCGTTAATTTTCAGGATTTGATCGCCCTTTTTGAGGCCGGACTTGCTGGCAGGACTCATCCCAATGACGCTAAGGTTCTTAGGAATCACTTCCCCGGTGACGCCTTCATCCAGCGCTTGATCAACGATGACCGGGCTGCCCGGGCGGATGCCCACGCGGGGCAGAGCCCGCCTTTTATACCAAGGAGTCTCCGCGATATTAAACTGAGTGGTGACGATCTGGACCACGCCATCGCGCTCAATCTCGAAATCGATATCACTGCCCTCGGTGAGCATGATCCGGGTCATGATGTCATCGAAGATACGACCGTGAAACCACTGAACGGGCTCTCCATCAATCTTGAGAATCTTGTCACCGGGACGCAAGATGCCATCTGCGGCGCTGCCTTCTTGCACGCCGCCAATGACGTTGGATTTAATGGCATCTTGCGGCTTCCCCATTCCCCACACCGCCAGCGCGGCAAGGACAGCGAGCATGAGACTGAAAAGCGGCCCGGCGAAAGCGACGATGATTTTATCGAGCGGCGAGACGGGCGGGAGCGGCTTTTCATCGAGGTTATCTCCCTCGATTGACTCCATCGCAGCCATCTGAGGAAGGGCCACGAAGCCTCCAGCCGGGATCCAGCCGAGACCGTATTGCACCCCATTGATCTCTTTCTTCCAGATAGGCTTACCGAACCAAATCTGGAAGCGGTCCACTTGGAGTCCTCGCCAACGCGCCGCCAAGAAATGGCCAAGCTCGTGGATAAAAATCATGACGTTAAACAACATGACCACCACGAAGATGAAGAGGACGGTATAAAAGAATTCAGTCATAAATGTTTCTAGGCGGAAGTTAGCCCAAGCTTATCGATTGGACCAGAGTCATTTCCTTGTTTGGAAAACGTTTCCAAAGCCCCCTTCCGTCTAGGAAAGGCGGACGCTTTGTTTTTTGCTCAAACGCAGGACTTGCCCCGCTTTTCCAGTGAACTCAGCCATGGGATCGCTCAGCTTTTCGCCATCCAGCTGAACGGCCCCAGTGGTGATGAATTGCTTCCGAAGCTCGCCATTCGACTTTTCGAGGCCAAAGCTCTCCTTAAAGACTTGGCTGACCACTTCGAGAACATTTCCGTGAAGATCGCTGGCCGCCAGCTCTGGGAGATCGACCGAATCCAGATCCCGCTTTGAAAAGCGCGTTTCCCAATCAGTCCGCGCGGCCTGTCCTTCTTCTTCGCTGTGGTAACGAACCACAATGCGGCGAGCCAACTCCTTCTTAGACTCCATCGGGTGCTGCGCTTCATCACGCGCATCACCAAGAAGTAAAAGGTAGTAACGATCCATCAGCTCATCGCTAATACTCATGAGCTTTCCAAACATCTCATTGGGAGGCTCATTGACGCCCACATAATTGTTGGCGCTTTTGGACATCTTCTTTGTTCCGTCCAAGCCTTCTAGAAGAGGCATGCAGATGACCGATTGCTGAGGCTGAGCTTCTTCTTTTTGTAGATCACGGCCCACCAGCATATTAAAAAGTTGATCGGTGCCGCCAATCTCGACATCCGCTTTTAGCTCGACCGAATCCCAGCCCTGCATGATGGGATACTGCAGCTCGTGCAGGCGGACCTCCGTCCCTTTCCCGACTCGCTCCTTAAAGTCCTCGCGCTGGAGCATCTGTTGTAAAGTGACGCGGGCATTGAGCTTGAGAACTTGCTCATAGGTCATTTTCCGAAACCAATCTCCATTGAAAATGATCTCAGTCTTGGCTCGGTCGAGCACCTTGAAGGCTTGGTCGGTGTAAGTCTCGGCATTTGCCAGAACCTCATCACGAGTGAGCGGTGGGCGGGCGCTGCTGCGGCCCGTGGGGTCTCCCACCGTCGCGGTGAAGTCACCAATTAGGAGAATCGCTTGATGCCCCATCTCTTGAAACTGGCGCAATTTTTCTAAAGGCACCGTATGCCCGAGATGAATGTCTGGAGCGGTGGGATCAACCCCGAATTTGATCCGGAGAGGACGCCCCTGCTTTAATTTTTCATCCAGTTCCTGTTCAGAAAGGACCTTGGAGGTGCCGCGGACGAATTGGGCTAAGGCGGGATGTGCTGCGTCGCTCATGTGAGCGAGAGTCAAACCGGAGGGAGCGGGGAATTCAAGCGTGCGGAAAAACAAAAAGCCGAACTCAGTCGAGAGCGCGGCCATTCAGGAAGTGCTTCAGTCAACGCGGGCGCGGGGTCGGAATGCCAGAAGCGAAAGAAAATAAAAAAAGAAAAATGGGGTGATCGACGGGACTTGAACCCGCGACAGCCAGAATCACAATCTGGAGCTCTACCAACTGAGCTACGACCACCGTCTTGGTGGGCGGGAGACTAGAAAAAAATTCCGCGATGGCAAGAGGAGAATTTCGGAATTTTATCTCCTTCCCCTTCCCCACCGGCTGCCCCACTCCCTCTCTCTCAAACGCGGAACAACTCGCTCACAACACCACTAGCGCGGCCCCTCGTGCTGCTCATTATCAATCTCCTCGGGCCTCGCCACCGTCAAGCCCGGAACGTCGAAGGAGAAATTCTGAGCCTTGAGATAATCATGCAACATGCTGGGCCGGTTTGCCTCCTGCTCTGCCACCTCCGCTGTAATGAGATTCTGGCGGACCTTGGCAGCAAGAGAAAGCTCAAGCGGACACATCCCCCCCTTAACCCCACCCGTAAGCGCATTGTAAAGTTGGTGAGAATTCCCCTCTCGGATCATGGTCCGCACCGCGGGAGTGGCGAGGAGGATCTCGCGAGCGGCAATTCGTCCAGTTCCCGAGGCCCTTGGCAGGAGGACTTGCGTGACGATCCCCTGAAGGACCGAAGATAGCTGGGACCTCACCAAAGCTTGCTGTGAGGCCGGGAAGACATCGATAATTCGATCGACAGTTTGGGAAGTATCACTCGTGTGCAAAGTTGAGAATACGAGGTGCCCCGTCTCACTCGCGGTCAGGGCCAGATGAATCGTCTCCAGATCCCGCATCTCACCCACCAAGATCACATCGGGATCTTCACGAAGGGCGGACTTTAGGGCGGGCCCGAAGCCATGAGTGTGCATGCCGAGCTCCCTCTGAGTGATACAGGCTTTCTTCTCCTCATAAGTGTACTCGATGGGGTCCTCTACCGTGAGAATATGCTTGGGACGGCGCTCATTGATGAGGTTGATCAAGCAGGCCATCGTAGTTGATTTCCCGGTTCCGGTCGCACCTGTGAAAAGAACGAGCCCACGAGGGACCTTGGAGAAACGGTAGATCGACTCCTCCATGGTGAGATCCTCGGGAGAAGGAATGACACTCGAGATCAAGCGGAAGACCGCAGCGAGCCCTCGCTGCTGGCGGTGGATATTGACCCGGAAACGCGTGCGGCCACTTGGAAGATCAAGTGAGTGACTAATATCGATTTCAAGCCTTTCTTCTAAGGCTTCCATTTGCTTGGCCGTCAACATGCTGAAGATCAACTTCTCACACTCATCTGGCGAAAGTGGCTCGTACTCATCTTCCAAAGGTCTCAGGGCTCCATCCACTCGAAACGCGGGACATCTTTCAGGCGCGAGATGCACATCAGAGACCCTGCGAATGACCGCAAGTTCCATTAAATCAGGTAAGTTCATAAAATTTCGGAGCGCTGGGAATTTAGGTCTTTTTGGAGGCCATTTGGGTCAACTCCCACATCGGCAGGTAAATCGCTAAGGCAAAGAAACCCACCACCCCTGTGAGAGAAACGATCAAAATCGGCCCGATGGCATCCGTCATCTTTTTAATCGTGTAGCTAATCTCTACATCATAATGCTCAGAGACATGCTGTAGCATTTCATCGAGCCGCCCAGATTCCTCCCCGATCTTCACCATATTGACCAACATGGGCGGGAAATACGGGGAGGCCCCGAGTGGCCCTGCAATCCCGTGACCCTCTTCCAGCATTCCGCGAATCTCAGCAAACTCCGCAGAAATAGCGGCATTTCCCACCGTCTTCTCTAGAATTCGTAACGCGTCCAGCACGAGCACTCCGCTCGACTGCAAAATCGCAAAGATACTCGCAAAACGGGACATTGCCGCCTTGATCAGAACTGGCCCAATCAGGGGGATTTTTAAAAGGGCACTATCGCGAAGGTAGATCCCTTTGTCCGTCTTATTAAAATAACGATGATAAGCGATCCCTCCGATGATCAGGAGGAAAAGGATCAAAAGCCCATAAGTCTTGAGAACGTAACTCATGGACATGCAGAGCCGCGTCGGAGCGGGCAGCTCGAGAGAGGCACTCTCGAAGAAGGCTGAAAAGCGAGGAATCACAAAACCCACCATCACCAGAAAAGCGGCGCCTAAAACGACCACAACGATCTGTGGGTAACGCATCGCAGTTTTAATTTCGGCTTTCACCTTCGCCTCGTGCTCAATCAGGTAAAGGAGCCGATCAAGAACCTCCGGAAGAGTTCCCGCAGTCTCCCCTGCCTCAATCATACTGCAAAAGAGGGGGGAGAAAACGTCCTGATGCTTTGCCGTCGCCGAGGAAAGGCTCATTCCGCCCTCGATATCTTCCTTAATTAGGCCTGCTAATTTCTTCAAGCGAGGTTGCGTGGTCTGATCTTCCAGAATCCCGAAAGCCTGCGTCATCGGGATTCCCACGCGGACCATCGTCACCAGCTGCTTGGTAAAAACGATGAGCTCGGCTGGCGGAACCTTAAAGTGGTTCGTTTTGAGACGCGTGATGAGCCCTCCGCTCGAGTGATCACCGGCCGGCTTTAACTCGATCGGAATGAGATCCGATTGGCCTAATTGCGCAAGCGCGTCCTCAAGTGAGTCCGCCGTGAGCGTGCCCGCCTTTATTTTTCCCGCAGGGTTTGATGCTTGATAGGTAAATTCAGCCATGGACGATCAATTTATCGACCGATTATTCACCTAAAATTGAAAGAATAGCGATCCTAAATATCAATTTTTACAAAACAACCTTCGCTGCTGCTTCTTCAAGCGTTGTCAGTCCTCTCTGCGCCTTAATCGCAGCATCATCCCGCATCGTCGTAAACTTCCCCTCAGCCCTCGCGGCTGCTAACAAATCATTCTCGGTCGCATTGCTGGTGATGAGCTCTTGAAGGGTCTCGTCGATCACAAGCACCTCGTAGACACCCACCCGGCCTCGGTAGCCGGAGTTCCGACAGCGGGAACAGCCCTTCGCCTTCAAGAACTTCGCATCAGGATCGGCGCTCAGCCCCCAAAACTCTAAGACTTCAGCCTGCGGTGACCAAGGCTCGGCGCAGCTATCGCAAACCTTTCTCAAAAGACGCTGGCCAATCACACAAGAAACGACTGATGAAATTAAAAAGGCTTCGATCCCCATATCAATGAGGCGAGCCACCGTGCCGATCGCGGTATTCGTGTGGACCGTACTGAGAACGAGGTGCCCTGTCAGCGCGGCTTGGATCGCGATGAGAGCCGTTTCACCATCGCGAATCTCACCAATCATCGCCACATCAGGATCCTGTCGCAAGATCGCCTTCAGACTACTCGCGAAGGACATTCCGGCCCGAATATTGAGCTCCACCTGGCGGATTCTAGGGATCTGATACTCCACCGGATCTTCAACCGTAATGATGTTCACCTCTGGGCGATTGAGCATCCCTAAGACCGAGTAAAGCGTGGTGGTCTTACCACTTCCCGTCGGCCCAGTATTCAAAATCATCCCGTGCGGCCGCTGGATCGTCGCCTCGATTTTAGCGATATCCTCCTCACGCATTCCGAGCTGATCTAACTTGAACACCAGTGAGTTCATATCGAGCAAGCGCATCACGACATTTTCGCCGTGAATTGTCGGCATTGCCGACACCCGAACATTGATTTCTCGGCCGCTAATTTTCGCAGCAAAGCGACCATCCTGCGGAACCCGAGTGATCGCAATATCCATCCGCCCCAGAATTTTCAAGCGCGAGACCACCGAGGATAAAAGCGACTTCGGCATGGTCGGTAAGTCTTTTAACATCCCATCCACTCGCAGCCGGACCTGCACGTGGGTCTTCTCAGGACAAACGTGCACATCACTTGCTCCCTCACGGACTGCGCGCGTAATGATCCAGTCAACCGCACGGACCGCCGTGGTCCCCTCTGCCATATCCTTGAGCGCTTCAACCTGTGACTGCTCACCTTCATCTTGATCGTCATCATTGTTTTGCGTGCTGCCATAAAGGACCTCTTCCACATCTTCAAACTGAGAACCAAGGCTCGAGCTCAGGCCGTAAAGGCCATTCATCAGCTCATTATACTCCGTTTCAGTACAAATAACGGGCTCCAACTCGATCTTAATCTGGCGTTGTACCGTGTCTAACTCCAGCACCTCAGTGGGGTAAGGCATCGCCACAAAGAGCAAGTTCCCCTCTTCGCGCAAGGGGACCATCCGGTGTTTACCCGCCATGGAGGCTGGTATGATTTCCGTTAATTCACGCTGGATCGGATAGCTCTCAGAATCGTATTTCGGAATATCTAAGCGCCGGCTTAAGACACTGACCATATCCGTATCTGCCAGCATCCCTTCCCGCAGGATGAACTCCTCCACCTTGAAGCCAGCTGGCCTAGGGGCCTCCTGAATCTTGTCGAACTGCTCTTGAGTGAGGAAGCCCTCCTCAAGTAGCATCTCCTCGAGCTTAATATTCACGATACATCGTCTGAATTATTTCCCTTGATACCTCACCCGCTGATCGCCTCGTGGAAGAATATGAGGAGTCAGGAAAATTAAGGTATCGCTGAAAGAATCACGATCTGAGCTATTCCGGAACATCGCTCCGAGGCCTGGGATGTTTTTCAAGAATGGGATCCCCTCTTCCTGAAGACTGGTGCTTTCAGAGGAAAGTCCCCC
This sequence comes from uncultured Verrucomicrobiales bacterium, assembly GCA_937944055.1. Lineage (GTDB taxonomy): Bacteria > Verrucomicrobiota > Verrucomicrobiia > Verrucomicrobiales > Akkermansiaceae > SW10. Next base: position 40,276 of record CALDZJ010000078.1, read on the forward strand.
GATCACCGTCGTTTGCCCCGTCGCCAAGTAGAGGGAAGTGATTGCCGAGCGCGTTAAGATCGGAGTTTGCACATTTCCATCCACAATCACCGAGCGTGTGTCATCGAACTCATCCTTACTCGTATTAATATCCAATTTCACCCAATTCGTATCAATCACGTGAGGAGTCACTTCTAAGCGTAAGGTTGCCCGTTTAAACTCGACCTGCGAAACCGCCGCGACCCCGCTCCCGGCTGAGGATGCAAATGGTCTCTCCTCCCCGCTCTCAATGATGGCCGTCAACTGATCCAGCGTCGTAATCGAGGGTCTCGAGACAATGTTAAGTCTTCCATCTTTCTGTAAGGCTGAAAGCTGGGCTTGCAGGAGATGGCTCCCTCTCACACGGCTCAAGCCGTAAAGTAAGCCTCTCCCGTTGAGGTCGAATCCGGCCGGAAAGTTAGAACTCACCCCATCAGTATTTGGAGGAAATCCGACATCCAGATCATCTACGCCCGCTGAATCAAAGACTCCCCATTGGACTCCAAGTTGGCGCGCAATCTCATTACTCGCTTGGACAATGCTGGCTTCAATCAAAATTTGATACGAAGGCTGATCTAAGCCCGCGATGAGCTTCCGCGCCTGAGCGAGGTCTGTGGGGATGCCATGAATAATGACCTGCCCCGTATCCTTAGAGGCCCGAATTGTGAAGCGGGCCCCCTCCTCTTCCTCCGCTGCCGCGCTATTACCAGCCTCAGCTGAGCCCCCGGCTGCTTGATCATCTGCCACCATCGCATTCATGGTCTCGCCCACTGCCGCAACCAGATTATCGAGGTCAGCATAATGGATGCGGATCATCTCCACTCCCATCGGCTCGGAGCGCATTCTCCTTTCAGCCGCCATCGTCTGATCATGCAGGGCCTGCTCCATCGCAATCTTCCCTTGGATGTCTTGCACCGAGAAAAGGCTCAAAAGATCATCCTTAAGATCATAGTGAATTCCCCGAGCCTCCGTAATGGCCAAGAAGAGGCGATCCCATCGAGTTTCATGACGCAAGCTCACATGAACTGGCCCCGAGATATTATTGCTGATGATGACATTCAAATCCGCCGCATCCGCAAGGGTCCGCAACAATACCCCGACATCCATCTCACGACTTAAGACAATGTTCTTGATCGGGATCTGTGGCAGTGGCTCAGGGCGCGTAGCCTGCAGAGCCGTTTCAGCTTCCTCATGAAAATCGCGCATCGTTGAGAAATCCGGAGCAGGCGGAGCGAAACTTGCAGAATTTGCCGCCGCTTGCTTCCATGCCTTATAAGTCGCGTTTTCACTCGCCGACTCCCATTTTTCTTGGAACGGCATATTGCAGCCCCCCAGGAAAACACCCATTCCGAGGACTCCGAAAAACCTGCGCCCAAATCTCCCCAAAAACTGAGGAACTGCGCTTTGTGTAAAGATGGTCATTGTCGTATTTTTCATCGTGTCTCTGTGCTGCTTGGAGATTGTTCTGGGCTTGGGGCAGGGCTAACTGGAGGAGGAAGAACGGGAAGTGGGACCACTTCCACACCCGGGACTTGAGTCGGAGGCAGGGTTTCTTGCCCCAGTGGAGGAGGACCCGGCACGAGAGGTCTTTCCGAATCTGAAGAGGAGCCATCTTCCTCATTCTCATCCGGATCTGCCGTCAGCTCTTGAGGCTTCCCATTAATAAAAGGCTTCGCAAGAGGCACATCTACGGGGTCACTCGCTCCCCGTCGAAGAACCTTAATGTGATCTGAAAAAATTCTTAAGAGTTGAAATTCCCCACCATCGATCGGCTCCCCGGCTCGGTAATCTTGCCCATCAATAATCGCGATTAAGCGATCACCAATGCTAAGAAAGCCAACATACTCAGGAAGCGGCGCGATGTATTCCGCGGTAGGTGCTGCCACAACGGGTTCCTCACGCTCTTCTACTACCAAAAGCCGATCTCGAAAGGGATTGCGTAGCCAGTTAGTCGTTGCGGCAGCCAAGATGTCTTTCTCACGACTCGTAGATTCGCCCTTCTTCAGGCTGGTTTGAACCTTTACGGTCAAGGAGGAAAAATCAATCGGGGTCCGTGCGGAAACCCCAGCTGGCGGGTTTAAGATTGCAGGCAGATAGCTCGCGACTGCTCCGACCGCGGCAACTCCCACTAAACCGAGTAATATTTTCTCTCTAAGTATCATTGTATTGCAAGCCAGACTGAAAGATTCATTTCGTGCCCCAAATCAGTCACATCAATCGTAAACGAGTCGATAGAATCGATCGATTTCATTTTATTAAGCCCCCCCAAGAGCTTGTTGAAAGTTAAGAACTGTCCGCGCATGCGAGCATCCACTCGCAACATCTCGCGCCCCCCTTGTAGCGAGCGGACCTGCGGAGTCACCGCTACGAGCTCGACCTGTGACTCACGGGCCAGCGTCTCAAAAACCTCCGGCAACTCCGCCAGATCATCGATTTTAAGCGGCTCTAGTTGATTGACCGCTATCGCCTCCGGCAAGGAATCATTTTTACGTCGCTGGAGCGGGATGAAAATTGGAGTGAAAGCCTTCTGTTCTTCGATATCAGCTTTCAACTCCACAATCGCCTTCTTAGTGCTCGCGATTCCTCGTGAAGTGGGAAGAACCCCGATGAAAATAACGGTCAATAAAGCCACGATCAAAATGACCGGTAAGGCGAATTTCAAGCTAGTTGAGGTGCGTGAGTTTTTTGCCATCGTCTCTATTGGTTTTCGCTGCTCTCCGGCTCCGTGACGGTCTCGACCTTTAAGGTAAAGGTGAGGTGCAAACGGCCCTCACTTTGGACCAACTCGGTCGATTCAACCTCGATCTCGGTCAGCAAGCGTGATTGATCGAGGCGGGCAATATAAATGGTAAGAGAAGTCTCCAAGCTGGTGCGCTCGCCCGTGACGACCCCTCTTAGGAGCAGGGTGCCCTTGCGATCCGCTACCGCCTTCCCTGACGTCACTTTGATGTTTTGTGCCGCAGGGTCAAAGAAGGTAATGCCGCCCTCCATCGCGGCTGAGACGTGCAGTAGTGAAACGTTTTCAGGAGTCAGTCGAGTCACCTCAGACAAAAGCGCCAGAGCCTCGTAGCGGTTAATCGCTGCCTTGCGGCGTTCTCCTAGCACCTTTACTTCTTGATTTGTTTTCGTAACGAGAGATTCCGTAATCCGTGGTCCTAGAGACTCGAGCGTGGCCTCGAGCTTTTCTTTCTCTACCTTCAGCTCGCCTAAGCTCGCTCGTTGAGAATTGTAATATAAAGCCGCAGCGAGAGCTAAGAGCAGCAGTAAGATAGAAGCGATCGTGGAAAACTTATTCTCCGCCCCCTCGCGCTGACGTTCTTGATAAGTGTTGGCAAGATTGATCCCAGCTTGATTGGCCTCCAATGCCAAACCAAAGGCAGGACCATAGACCACCCGCTCAGCTTTCTCTTTAGGAACAGAAGCATGATCACCCAGCTCGACTCCATGAAAAGGATCAATCGCGAGCACTTCAGGGGAGAGCTTCTCCGCAAAAAAGTCGAAAAGCTTCCCGCGCGCCGCAATTTCACCGCCAAGAAAAACCGTCTCGATCGATTCTGAACCAAAGTTATTTTGGAAATACTCGATCGTGCGCTCGATCTGCCGGACGGTGCGCTCCAGCACTGGCACGAGCAGGGTGAAGGCTTTTTCACGGCTTTCACTCTCATCCCCGTCCCCAAAATTCTTGCCAAAGCTCCCTCCATTCTCTTCCGCGCCCCCTAAGTCCAACACCCGCTCGCAGCCCTCTTGCTCACTTAGCGCGGGATCGCTTTCGTGAGTCAGTGCGGCTGATAAACTGTCCAATCCAGATGGGATATTTCGAGTAAAGACCAAACGTCCTTTGAGCAGAACACTCACACTGGTAGAAAGCTGTCCCAACTGACAGATCATGACAGGCCCTTGGGATTCCTGACCTGCATTCAATTTCACCAAATTTCGCAAACCAAGAAGGGGAAGCCCGATCCCCTCCAAGGAATAAGTGGATTGTGCAAAACCCTTCTTAACACTCTCGACACACTCGCGCTCAACCAGTGCACCCGTGATCTCTAATATCGGCCCGCTCTCTCCCCCTTGCTCGACTTCAAAATCAACGATCGTCTCTTCTTCAACGAATTCATCCTCCTTCTGAAGCGCCCAATACACCGCCCCGGGGAGGCCAGATGGCTTCACCTTCGGGACCTTCAGATGATGGAGACGGGCTCGATCTAGCTTGGGGCAAGCCCACACATGCAGCTCCTTTGAAGAAGGAGAAAATTCCGCAAGTGCCTTCTTTAAAATCGAAGAAAAAGCCGGAGAATCAATTTCTAGGCTCGGATCAAAATCGTAGGTCCCACACTTTTGACATCGAGCCTTCCCGTCCGAGGAAAACTTGAGAAGAACTATGTAAATACTACGATAAGTAATCTCTACCCCCACAGCCGCCCGGAGACCGCGTGTCTGCTTGCCCCGCCTAGAAGCTGGCGAGTCAATCCCCTCAGAAGTCGTTTTAGTGTTAGGTTCCTCCATCCTTACGAACCCTCGAATAACTGAAACCTAAGGGCTTGGAAAGGGAATTTCTTTAAGGAAGAAGAGCAAAAAAAAGAAAATGAACAAAAAAAATCTACACCTCGCTGATAGCCCCCTATCATATCTAAAAATATAGTTTTATATCACAGATTAAAGGGGCTTTTTTTTAAAAAAGAAATAAAGTTGATCAGAAAGCTAGGGTGAGATTTTTTTCGAGCATTTCGCCCAGCATGCCAGCCATTCCCCAAGCCATCCCCCATGATACACCCGAAGGCAGTGAAGGCCAATCAGCGCCTCTTCAAGGCGCTAGCTCCCCTACCCGATCCGAGCCCCTTTCACTTTGAGACCCGCTCCCCCCGCTCCCTATTGAGTCACTTCCTCTTCTTCCTTAGGAGCATCTGCCCCTTCTTTGTGATCTTCAGAGTGATCCTCGTGCTTGAAAAGATTTACGGTATCACTGGATTTCGGTGGATCAGATTCCCACTCGTGACGCTCACATGAGCACAAGCCAAGAGCGATTGCAGCCAAAAGAACTGTAATTTTTTTCATTGCCCCCGTTGGATAGGTGAACGCTGCCGAAAAGGCAACTCCTCTTTGCGCCCTCTGCCTCCTAAATGCTCTGACGCCGATCGAGATAGGCGTTCGCCAGGGCCACCGGAAATCGCTGCGCCGTTTCGTCGAGCGTCACGATGCCATCTCCCTCCAAACCAGCAAGGACTCGCTCACGTTCAGCGGCATAATCTTCCGCCGCGAGATAAGCCAAGGCATCATCAAAGTTGCGTAATTCTTTCTCCCGCATTTCGCCAATTCCCGACTCCTGCAAACTCGCTAAGACGACCAGATGTTTCTCGCGTAATTTCCGCAGAGGCTCCCGCAGTTCCTCAGCATCTTCACCTCTTAAATTCGTCATCAGGATCACCATGGACCTCCGCCTTTGCACCTTCAACAAACGCTCGGCCGCCTCACTGAAATCGCTGGGAAAGGGTGAGGTTTCGTAGTCATAAAGGTGATTCAAAATCGTCGTCATCGCACTGCTGCCCTTCACTGGTGGCAGCCAGCGCTCGGTCCCTCCAAAGCTCAAGACGCCAATCTGGTCTCCTTGCCGCAGAGCGATGTAGGAAAGGAGAAGCATCGAGTTCAAACAGTGATCAAATTGCCTGATCTTTCCATCCATCGTCCGCATTCTCCGCCCACAATCCAGCATCAGAATCACGGACTGATCGAGCTGTTCCTGAAAATCCCGGCTAATGAGTGCTTGCCTTTTCGAGCTGGCCTTCCAGTCAATCTGAGTCAAGGAATCGCCCATTTGGTAATCCCGTAATTGGTGGAAATCTCGACTTAAGCCCGCGCGGTTTTTGCGAACAATCCCGCTGTGTTCTGGTCGATGAGCCATCGCCATCAAAGCGTAGCTCAAGACGGGCTGATAGTTGGGATAGACGCGCAGTTGCGCATTCTCTCCTAGGAGATGCCGCCGTGACCAAAGTCCCAAGAGAGAACTCAGGAGAATATGGGTTTTTCCAAAACAGACTTCACCTCGATCGTGCAGAGTGATCGGGTAGTTCAGGTCCAAATATGCCTGCTTTCTGACCCAGCCCTTCCATGGGAAAATGTCACAGTCACTGCGGGCTGGAATCCCATCATAAACCGACAGGTGGAGATGCCGTTTCGAGCCATTCACGAGCCTAAGGCGCAAGTCTGACTCGATCCCGACAGCCATACGGCTTGGTAATGTTCGCTCGACCGATAGGGGCTTTAAAAAAACGACGGACAAGGCATCGCACAGAGCAAGCAGGCTCATCAAAACTCCGCTCCACCTCCACCAGAACGAGAGTGCAGGCCAGATGGAAGCTGCTAAACCCAAAGCAGTCCAGAGGAGTAAAAGCCCTAAGAGAGCATGTGTCGGGCGCAGTGGCATCGAGCGATTTTTTCTTTTGTCTTTTAGCCGCTAAATTCGTGGAGCCTCGATCGATTCCAAAGCGGAACTCAGGAGGTCATCGACATTCTGCCCACTGATCGCCACTTCCGCCGCGATCTGGACGCGGTGCCGGAAGACAGGGAGCGCGGCACCTTTAATATCATCCGGAATCACGTAATCACGCCCACTCATCACGGCGTAGGATTTAGCGACTTGCACGAGGCTAATGGCCCCCCGCGTTCCCGCTCCGAGGCTCATTCCTTGCGCTTCACGAGTGTGCCGCGTTAAACGCAAGGCGTAGTCGATCACCTCCGGCACCGCCCTCACCGTAGCGGTCAGAGCTTGGGCTTCGATGATAGTGGGGCGATCGCAAACTTGCTCGACTCCTCTCGGATCTAAGCCCCGCCCACCTGCCGTAGCGGTGACATTTGAGACCACTTGAAGTTCCTCACTCATCGTCGGGTAATCGATGATCACCTTCATGAGGAAGCGATCCAGTTGAGCCTCCGGGAGCGGGTAGGTTCCTTCTTGCTCAATTGGGTTTTGCGTCGCGAAGCACATGAACGGAGGCGCGACGGAGAGTGACTCTCCATCGATCGTGACTTGCTCCTCCTGCATCACTTCTAACAGCGCCGCTTGGGTCTTCGCCGGAGCGCGGTTAATCTCATCTGCTAAGAGCAGATTCGTGAACACAGGGCCTCGGCGAGTTTGAAAGGACTGGCTTTTCATATCGAAAAGCGTGAAGCCCGTGATGTCTGAAGGCATCATATCTGGGGTGAATTGAAGACGGCCAAAGTCCCCCCCAAAGGTGCCCGCCAGAGCCAAGACAAGATGAGTTTTCCCAAGGCCGGGTTTTCCTTCTAAGAGGACATGACCGCCTGCCAAAAAGGCCGCCAGCACTTGCTCGATCGTCTCATCTTGACCATAGACCACTTTTTTAATCTCGCCCCGCAGAGCATCCGCTAGGCGGGTCACGCTGCTGAGCGCGGTCGTCGAGGATTGCGGTGGTCCTTCCTGTGAAGAATAAGGAAGAGGAGAATTTGCAGGATCATTTTCTGTCATCACTTTAAGAGGCTTTGGATTTTTTGGACCATTTTTAGGACCTGGCCGGGGTCTTTGTTTACGGGCTGAGTGAGCGCTTTCACAATCTCTTCGCGGGAAAGCTGAGAGGATTCGGCAAGGCGGTCGTAAAAACTTGCAGGGTCCCCCTGATGCTCACGCATGATCCGTGCACGCAAGGGCGCGATGAGATGATTGATTTTCCCGCGCCGCCAAAGATAGCGAGCAGAGGCCTGCAAAGAATCGCGATACGGTAAGGATTGGGAACTCTGATGAGAGTCTTGTAAAAGCGGCCCAAATCGTGGGACCTTTTTCCAAAGCCAGCAGAGCAGAAAAACAAGGCCTGCCAGCACACACATCCACCCCTCCCTCCAGAGTAGTCCGAAGAAGCCTGCTTGTGATCCGTAGAGAAAGACAATCCTCCCCATTTCCCCCGGCTCTTCTCCGGCATAACGATGGGCGATCATTTCCAGAAACTTGGCGTGATCTGCTCGCGCTAAATAGGGACTACGAAGTGGACGAGCGTGAGCCATCACAATCACCTCTCCGGTCCCATGACTCACTCCGATGACTCGGGAGAGCCCCTCATGTTCAAAATCCCAAATTTTAGCCTGCGCGGCGGAGAGCCCTGTCACGCCTTCTTGCTCTAATTGCAGGCCCGGCAGTCCCGGCATCCCCGGAACCGCCAAATCTTCGCGGAGTTTCGTTATGTGCCAGGACTGACTCAGATGGCCCACCGCCTCTGCCTCGGAATCGCTAAAGGGGCTCCAATCCGCTCGTTTCACTTCGACGCCCAGCTCCTCGAAGAGGTAATCCATTCCGCTGAAATCCCCCTTTTCGGGAAGTTGAGAGCGAGAGGGCTGGACTCGGAAATCATTGCGCTCCTGCTCCCCGCCCTCGACGCTTAAAATGAGGGTCCCCCCTTGCTGGACCCAAGTCAGCACGCGCATCCCCATCCCCTGAGTTTGTAAAAAAGAGACCGGCATAAAGACCACGCTCGTCTCCCTTCCATCCTGCGACCAAATCCGTGAACTCTCAACTGCCCAACCCTTTTCTTTTAAATAGAGCTCGGCAGCAAGATAGGGATTTAGCCGAGCCTCGCCGCTGTATCCCCGCGGGATCTCCCTCTCTAGAACCCTGCGATTCTCTTTCTGACAGCTCCACAGGAGAATGGCGCACAGTAAGATGAAATATCTCACAATTTCCTCCTCTCTTGGAAAGGCCACTTCAACCATAGATGCTCGATTGTTTTCCCATCTGGCTGGCGCTGCGCATAGGCTTGGCTCATCCAAGCCATCGTCAGAATTTTAAAGTATGAGGCATTGGCCGCCTCCCCCTTTTCAGTGACGCGCCGCAGGCAGTCCATCTCGGTATCACTCTCCTCAATCTCGACGAGTCGATTCCGAATCAAAGACGAAATGGCGCCCCGATAAAGAAGGCCCAGAGCATCCTGATACTGTCCTGACTCCCACAGCTGGCGCGCTATTTTCAGCAAATCAGACGGGAGCTTTTCTGCCTCAACATTCAGTCCCGCTACCGTGGTCACGGTTTTCCCCTTCTTCTCATTTCCTAACATGGTCCCATCATGATTCCTGAAGAGGTGGGAATTTGTCACGATCACCCCGATTACGACAGCGAAGAGGATGAGCGTGATGATCCAAAACAAAAATGGCCCCACCCCGGCGAAGATCCCCGCCGCGCTCGAGGCATTTCCACCGCCGTCTTCCTTTGAGGTCCCTAAATCGCGGGAGGTATTCCGATAAATCCGCTGCGTCTGAACCTCGAACTCCTCTCGATCGAGAATCTTTTGGGCTCCCTGATCCGCCCCGAGCGGAGGCGCACCTAGCAAAGTGAAAAAGACGATGAGTAGTCCCAGACCTGCGCCGAATTTTTTGCCTACCCCTCTTCCTCTGCCTAATCCTCTGCCCCTCCCGATTCGTTGCCCCAGGCCCTTGAACTTCAACTCAATGTCCCAGCCCTCGGTCCAAGTCCGCGTGTTCAGATAAAGGCCAAAGCCCCCTCCGGTGTAAAACCACGCCACCAGAGTCATCGCATTCACATAAAACAGCGCGAGCAGCACCGCGACCCAGCGCGGGATGGGCTGCGAAAACTCATCACCTCCAAGCTCTAAAATGAAGGATTCAACGAGGCTATTTTCCGAAGGGAGCATGATGCTCAGCAACCACAACTGAGAAGCAAAAAGGGCGAACTCCATCATGAGGCAAATCACGGTGAGCCCCACCCCGGCACCGGAGCTACGATTCGAGAGCACCTGAATGCGCGCCTTGCGCTCCTTCCCGCTTAGGCCCTCCAGATAATTAACTGGGAGGGTCAAGCAGCGACTCAAGCTCGATCGGTAAAACAAGAGGCCCACGATCGCCAGCCAGAGCAGCGCGAGGGATTTCGCTCCCTCGCCTCGTTCCGCATTCGCGCCCAGCATGCTCCCAACCAAGACTAGCCCAACTCCCAGCCCTACGAGCCATTTATTTTTCCAAAGTTCCGCCAGAAGAACTCTCATGCTGTCCTGCCAAGAGAGACGCTCACCGAAGAGACTCCGGCTCAGGGGGTGCAGCGCCACCCGCTCCCAGACTGGCTTTAACCACCAAATTAAAAACACCCCCCAGAACAAGGAATTCCAGCTCAGAGCAAGGATCAACAAACAGAGTGGATAGACCGAACTCATCCAGCCTTTCCACAGCGCAGCCGCATGGGCGCGGACCAAACTCACTCCTAAATCAATCGCCTCCCAACTTGTGCGAGGACGAATCTCAGCACTTACTTTCTCAAGCTCCACGCCGTCCCCCTTCCTACGGAGGTAAAGTAGAAGCCGTGCAAGAGCCAGAAGGTGATTCCCACCGCATATTTCAGTTTCGTCGCAACCGCTTGGGCGGACCAGAAACCCTCCACCACCGCTGCCAGCACCGTCATTGCCGCACCCCCAATCAGCAGAGGCAGAGCCTCACGCCCTGCCTTCGAGAGGGCCTCAGCTCGGCTCAACTGCCCCGGCGAGAGTAAGGCCAAGCCAATTTTTAGCCCCGCCATACCGACCACTAAAAAACCCAATAGCTCAAAGGAGGAATGCCCCGCCACAAAGCTCCAAAGCAACTCCGGCTCTCCCACATATTCCACATAAGCAATGACCGCCCCAAAATAGAGCCCATTAAAAAGAAGATAAAAAAGGGTCCCAATGCCAAAAAAAATCCCGCCCGCGAAGATGCGGAAATCAATCCCTACATTATTCTGAATGTAGAAGGCGAACATCATGAAATTTGACCCGTGCTCCTCCCTAAGATGCTCCGCTGTGTCAGAATCCTTGCCATACATTTGCTCGATGCTCGCCATCTGCTCCGCTCCCAGAAAGGCCTGCACCCACTGAATTTCACGTTCTCCCAGCCCCCACATTACAAAGAATGGGAGCCAAAAAACCAGCGAAACCAGCGCGAAAAGCCTCCACTCACGACGGACGGTCTGCGGGAAAGTGCGAAGGACGAAGTCCACTGTCGCTTCACCAAAGCCACCCCGCTTCCGGTGAATGAGACGATAGCCTCGGATCGCAAGCCCATTGAGCCGATCGCAAATCTGATGCCCAAACATGCGATACTGCGCCAAGGAGAGATCGTAACAAATCTTACGAAAACGCGAAGGAAGACTCACCTCCCCAGGGCCTGCTTTCCCCTTTTCGGCGATTTCTAAATCAGCCTCGAATGACTGCCACTCCTCGCGATTTCTCGCCTCAAATTCCTGACGGTTCATCGTTGTTCCTCCAGCCAATGAGCCATTCCTAAAACACGCGTCACCCCCTTCGGGCCAGTCTCTCCAGTGAGCCCGCTCAAGTGATTCGCCAATTCCACCTGCCGAGCTGCAGACCAACTCCCACTCCGATAGCGGAAGGATAAAATTGCCGCTTCCTCCTCGCGTGTGAGAGTCACATTGACCGGAATCGCGTTCAGCGGCGGAGGCCCCGGAACGATCGGATCCTTACGCGGACGAGAATACACGACCAAGCTCCCCGCCGCCAAATCCCCTAAGCGCTGAAAGCGAGGGTTAAAAAAGGCAATCAAGGGCACGAAAGGAAGAACACATTCCACCCCACGGATGAAATTACGAATCATCGACTGCCCCATTGTCACTGCTCCGCCAGCCTCATTCACCACCCGCATTCCAAAGGCCCGCTTCCCCACCGTAGCCCCCCAAGGACTCAGCTCAAAAATCACATGGTAAAACCACCAAATGACAAAGACCGCCAACAGGTAAAACGCTTGCCCCACATTCTCACCGAGGACCGGAAAAGCGACATTGATGATGAGGCCTAAGACCGCCAACAGAGCTAACTCCACTAATAAATCGATCAGATAGGCCACGAGGCGTAGAAATGGCCCCGCTGCGCGAAGGTGAATTTCTATGCCCTCAGCCAGCTCCACCCTTTGCAGGGTATCTATCCGTTGTTCTGCCACACTCATCGAAGGAATCCCAGAAACGCTAGCGGGCTAGATCGACAGGTAAAGAACCCAATTTAGTCCGGAAAAACGATCGCTCGATCCGCATCGATAATCGTCCGATCATGCACATGATAGCGTATCCCCTTCGCCAAGGCAGCTCGCTCACAATCGCGCCCTAGCCGGACCAGATCGCGCACGCTGTGATGGTGCTGCACGCGCTCGACCTCTTGCTCGATAATTGGCCCTCCATCCAGCTCGCCCGTCACATAATGACAAGTGGCCCCGATTAATTTCACCCCGCGCTCGTAGGCTTGGCGATAAGGATTCGCCCCGATGAACGCCGGCAGAAAGCTATGGTGAATATTGATCATCCTCCCCTGATACTTCTCACACATCCACTTGGGCATGATCTGCATGAAGCGTGCGAGAACCACTAATTGCACCTCCTGTGCTTCAAGCAAGGTCTCAATCTTTCTAAAGCCTCCTTCCTTATCTTCTCCAAGTTCAATATAATGGAAGGGAATTCCCGCATTTTCAGCGATTTCTCGGCAATCGTCACGGTTCCCGATGATCGAGGTGATCTCCACGGGCATCTCACCCAGACCCGTGCGCCATAAAATCTCATTCAGACAATGATCCGTCTTAGTGACTAAAACCGCGGTGCGCATCCGGTAAGGAAGACGGCGGAAGTGCCAATCGGCCTCGATCTCGCGCCCCAGTGGATCAAAACTCGCGATGAAGTCATCGACAGGGATCTCTAAGCTCGCGGTATCGATCTCCAGCCTCGCATAGAAGACTCCGCGCTCACGCTCGATGAACTGCTTGAACTCCACGAGATTTGCCTGAAAGGCAGACACATGAGTCGCAATCCTTGAAACGAGGCCCGGTTTATCTGGGCAGGTGATTTTTAGAATGAGTCCCTCATGCATAAGCGAGGCCTCTTTGCCCTAACTTTACTGAAAACTCAAGTAAGACCCTTGCTGTGCTCTTTGGAAATCCTCAGGAAATCTTTCACCACTTCTTTAGGACGGCCCTGATACATCGCACCAATCACCAGCGGTGGAAAGCCCTTCATCGGCAGGGGCTTCACTCCCTTGGGCGGCTGTAAGCCGGGGATGAAGACCCCGATCCCGAGGCCAAAGCCACGCAGCACGAAGTCCCGCACCAGATCAGTGGAGTTCACCTCCACGGAAGTTGGCCAATTCACGTCTCGGCGGTCAAATTCCCGCTGAAAGAGCTGCTGGAGGACCTCATGAGCGGGCAGGCCGATGAGGGCTTCTTTTCCAATCATCCCGTTTTTTGAGTTCGGATCTTTCATGAGGAACTCCTGCCAACACTTCGCCTTCGACTCAGCCGGGACCCATAACACGCAGGGGATTTTTAGCAGCACTTCACTCTTTAAGCCCTCTGATAATTTCCCGCCCAGAACTCCAATCGCGACATCCACTTGCTGCGAAGTGATCAAGCCATGCACCTCTGAGGGCGCCACTTCCTGAAGGGAAAGTCTGAGCTGAGGCTCCTCTTCCTTTAAGCGCTCCAGAACATCAGGAAGATGGCTCCGTAAGGCCGATCCCGTCGCCGCTAAGCGAAGACGCCTCCCTTCTTCTCCCCGTAACTTTTCTTCTAAATCACCCAGGCGCGAAAAAAATGGATAGATGAAATCATACATCTCCTCGCCCGCTGGAGTGAGTGCAAAGGGCCGCCGGTTAAAAAGGCGCACCCCTAGCTTCTCTTCAAGTTGTATCAATTGCCCACTCACCGCAGGTTGCTGAATGCCGTAGGGCATCTTGCGCACCGCCGCCGTGATTCCCTCAAATTTCGCGACGAAGTAAAAGAGCTCAAGATGGTGAATGTTCATGATAAGCCGCACCATAGCCCCCCTCTTTATCACTTCAATCAATGTTTATCTCGGCAGTAGATCTGATTTAAAAAAGGGGCCACGCCCTTGCACTCTGGCGCACATTCTCCACAGTGAGCCCCGCATGAGAGCCATCCTTCAAAGGGTCAGCGAGGCTTCCGTCTCGGTCGATCAGCGTGTCATCTCCAAAATCCGCGGCGGTTTTTTGATCCTGCTGGGCATTGAGGAAGCAGATGGCCCCGAGGATATCGAATGGCTCGTGGCTAAGATCGCGAAGATGAGAGTCTTCGAGGATTCAGAAGCTAAGATGAATCTCTCCCTCATTGACTGCGCGGGCGCGGCCCTCGTGGTGAGCCAGTTCACCTTGCACGCTTCCACCAAGAAAGGAAATCGACCCAGCTTCATAAAGGCCGCGCGCCCTGAGTCTGCCGAACCGCTCTACCTCGATTTTTGCGAAGCCCTTTCCGCCGAGCTTTCCGGCCCAGTGGAGCGAGGATCATTTGGAGCCATGATGGAGGTCTCACTTTGTAACGATGGTCCAGTCACGATTTCTATCGATTCCCGAAATCGCGAGTAAAGCGCTTCACTCCTTTAAGCGCACTGCCGTCCCGCAATAGATGCAGCGGAACCAATGGAAGAAGAGCATGTGCAGGCTCGTCGGCACAATATAACCGAGAAGTGGTAAGCGGTGCGCTTTGACATGCTTAAAGCAAGCCTTGCGACTCAGAAGAGGCTGCCCACAGATCCGGCACTTAAGGGGCCTCGCAATGGCCAGATATAAACAGGCGAAGAAGAAAAATGCCCCCGGAGCGGCTAAAAGCCAGAGCGATGGCTCGATCTGAAGTGGCTCTCGGAAGATCACAATCACCGCCGCGATGAGAATCGTCGGGAAAAGCAGAAAGGTGAGGAAAGAAATGAAGGCCGCAAGCTTCACGCGCCCTGGCTGAGGATGAAGCACTCCTCTGACAAAGCGGCGGGAGTGAGGGGTCCGCCCCTCATTGAGTTTTGCGCTCGCCGTTTTACGGATATCAAAACCAGCATTTCTTTTGAGAGGCTCTATCGGGGCTGGGCGGCTCTCCTTCGTGACCCGATTTTCCTCCCCCTGAGCAAGGGGATTTGACTTCGAGGTGGGAATTTTTTGAGGTCTCGCTTGGCCTTCGCCACTGCTGACCCGCTCCGCCCGGCTCTCAAGATGGCCTCGCTCACCTCGCTTGCTAGTTCCAGAAGCGGGTTCGGATTTTTCCTGAGCCTTGCTCGGATCTTTCCGTTTCCGTTTCAGTTTTCGTTTCAGCTTTTGTTTTCTGCGAGGCGTCGCGCTGGGAGCTTGAGACACAAGGTCTCCCGATTCTCCAAGCTCTCCCAAATCTTCCAGAAAATCTTCCATCATCGGCACATCACTGACCGCGATCTTATTCTTGATAATTTGCTCTTTTTTAACCGCCACAGCTAGCGGGAGAATGATTGAAATTTCTTCTACGGAGCGCTGCGCGGGAGCTACCTGAGACCGTGAATCCGTCCGCTCATCTGAGCCCTGAGCTTCCCGAATCCATCCCGTGATTTTCCGCTTCGTGGGAATTTCCTCGGTGAGAGACAAGTGACGATTCGCCCTGAACATCTCATCATAGAGACTCAGGGGATCACTCTGCGCCAGTGAGGGAAGACTCTCCACGCCAACCGCGCTGAGGAGCTCGATCGTCTCCCCCGTCATCCCCTTGATTTGCTTTAAATCCCCAATTAACATTCAGGCGCGTAATGTAAGCTCATTTTATTCTCAGCTCAAATGAAAGAATAATTCAGCTCAGGCTGCGGCGCATCTCTTGCACTTGCGCTAGCTTCCCCTCCCATTCCGTAAGTCTCTCTCGCTCAGCACTTACCACTTCAGGTTTTGCGTTTGCGACGAATTTTTCATTCCCCAATTTCCCTTTTGCCTTCCCGACTTCTTTTTGGATTTTTTCGATTTCTTTATCCAAGCGGCTCTTCTCCGCCTCGACATCGATCAGCCCATCGAGCGGCATGAAGATCTCGCCTGCTGGCGTGACCGCCCCCGGGGTTCCCTGTTCTGGTTGATAGGCTTCCTCCCGTGTCACTCCTTGGGAGCCCGCGAGGAGTGCGAGAGTATCAGCCTCGGCCTCCAACCAAGCAGGGCCGCTCTTCGCGATAAATTGCACGTCCTTGCGAGCGGCCAGACGATATTCAGCTTTGAGATTTCGTAGCTTTGCCGCACTTTCATAAACCGCCGCCGCTTGCGCACTACCTTCTTGCACTTTTAATGGATCAACCGCACTCAGAAGAGCGGTTTTTGGCAGCTCCTTTTCCATGACAAATTCCCCCTCGGCAAGGTAGCCCATACGGGAGCTTAACTCCTCGGTCATGTGTGGCATGTAGGGATGCAGGAATTGTAAATAACGGGCCATCACAAGGTCGAAGACTCCTAAAGTGGTCTCCCGCTGCTCCTCACTCGCTTCTTCACGCAGGTCGCCCTTCACCGCTTCTAGGAATTTGTCACAAAATTCACCCCAGAGAAAATCATACAATTGCTGGCCCACTTCATTAAAGCGATACTCCGCGTAAGCACTCTCTTGATTGATCGCGAGGGCATCACACTTCGCTAAAATATCCAGATGATAAGGCCGCAAGCTCTCACAAGCACTCGGCTCAAAGTCCACCCGTGAGTCACTCCCGGCCATCCTCCGGAAACGGCAAGCATTATAGATTTTATTGGCAAAATTGCGCCCCTCTTCCACCTGAGCTTCATCAAAGCGTAAATCCGCGCCAATTGGAGCCGTCCGCATCAGGCCGAAGCGTAAGCCATCCGCCCCGTATTTATCCATGAGGTCGATCGGATCAGGGGAATTCCCCAAGGATTTACTCATCTTACGTCCCTGAATGTCGCGAATGATCGAGGTGAAAAAGACATTCTTAAAGGGCAGTTCTCCCTGAAAGCGATACCCTGCCATGATCATACGAGCGACCCAGAAGAAGATAATATCAGGCCCCGTCACCAGATCCGTGGTGGGGTAGAACTTCTTCGCCAGGTCAGACTCTTCATCAAGCTTTTGCATCGTCGCGAAGGGCCATAACCAAGAGCTAAACCAAGTGTCTAACACATCAGCATCCTGCACCCAATTTTCCGGATCCGCAGGCGGCTCCGCGCTCACGTGTAAATCACCGGCTGAGAGGTCCTCTAGTGTCAGAGACTCAGCCCCTTGCAAGGCCTCCACTTTCTCTTTGCGATACCAAACCGGGATGCGATGCCCCCACCAAAGCTGCCGAGAAACGCACCAATCCTGAATGCCATCCATCCAACTCCCGTGCGTCTTAGCCCAGCGCGCCGGACGGTAGGAGATGTCTCCCTCCGCCACCGCCTTCGCGGTCTCCTCAGTCGCGGGGTATTTTAAAAACCACTGCATCGAGATTCGCGGCTCGATCGGCACATCAGCCCGTTCGGAGAACCCTACGTTATTTTCATGCTCTTCCACCTTAATCAACAGGCCCATCTCCTCCAGCATCGCAGTCGCTTTCTTACGAGCCACAAAGCGATCTAAGCCATCTAACTCCGGCACCTCAGGGCAGTTTACCGTGGCGTCAGGGTGGAAGATATCGATGATTTCGAGCTCATTACGCATTCCGATTTCAAAGTCCGCCTTATCATGGGCCGGAGTAATTTTTAAGGCCCCCGTTCCAAATTCTGGATCCACGTGATCATCCGCCACGACTGGGATTTCCGCAGGTGGAAAAGGCCGCTTCACCCTCTTCCCGACATACTTCCCATAGCGCTCATCCTTGGGATTCACCGCCACTGCAACATCCCCCATGAGAGTTTCTGGCCGAGTCGTAGCCACTTCTAAAAATTCCCCCGGCGTCTCCACCAGCTCATACTTCATGTAAAAGAGCTGAGAGTTCTGCTTCTTCGGGATCACTTCCTCATCCGATAAGGCCGTCAGAGATACCGGGCACCAGTTCACCATCCGCTTGCCTCGATAAACGAGCCCCTCGTTGAAAAGATCCGCGAAGACCTTGGCAACCCACTTCGAGTAATCCTCATCCATCGTAAAGCGCTCCCGCTCCCAATCGCAGGAACAGCCCAGCCGCTTCAACTGCTGAATGATGATCCCCCCATGCTTCTCTTTCCAATCCCAGACTTTCTCTAAAAAGGCCTCACGCCCGATGTCGCGCCGCGTCTTCCCCTCCTCATCACGCAGCTGCCGCTCCACCTTCGTTTGCGTCGCGATCCCCGCATGGTCCGTCCCCGGTAACCACAGCACCTCACAACCCTTCTGCCGCGCTCGCCGCGCTAAGATGTCCTGAATCGTAGTGTTTAAGACATGCCCTAAGTGCAAGATCCCCGTGACATTCGGTGGCGGAATGACGATCGAGTAAGGCGGCTTATCAGACGCCGGATCTGCCTCGAAACACTTCCCATCCAACCAAGCTTGATACCAAGACTTCTCAACATCAGCGGGCTCATAACCCTTCGGCAACTCAGACATGGGGCTTCTCCTACCCGAGTCCCCCCCTGCAAGCAAGCCCCCGCATCGAATTCCCTCCTGAATTCCCTCCTCCTGTTCTACCCAGTAAAGTGCTACCTCTTCCCTCGCAGTGGAACTCCTCGCTAAATCAAATTTCTCTTTCCTCCGAGGGGCCTCATCACCAGAGGCCCTCGTGCAGCGCGCTGCTGAGCTGGGCCACCGATCACTGGGCCTGATCGATCACATGGGCTTCTACGGCTCCGCCCGCGCTCATGCCGCCGCCCGGAGAGCGGGCATCCAAGCCATCACAGGAGCCACCCTCGAGTCCGTTTCCAACTTCGATCAACTGACGATTCTCAACAAATCTCGCCTCGGATACCAAAACCTCTCTCGCTTCATCACGAGCCTGCATTGTGAAGAAGATGTGAACACCTTTGAGGGGCACGACCTCGCCGGAAATCACGCCATTCTTACGGCCGATTCACTCCGCCAAGCCAGCAAGGAAAATCTGCACGCCGCAGCTCAGCGTCTCCTCGCACACTTCGGCCCCGCAAATCTCTCCATCGCCCTCTCCCACCACTCCCGCCGCGGAGAAGAGACGCTCAATCACACCCTCCGCGATCTTGCCGCATTTCTCAAAATCCCCATCATCGCAAGCAATGCGCCTCTTTACGCACAGAGATCAGAGCGCCTTCTCGCCGATGCCTTCACCTGCCTAAGGGAGCATAAATCGCTCGATGACGCCGGACGACTCCTCGAAAGCAATGGCGAGCGCTCTTTGAAATCCCCCAAAGCGATTCAGGACTTATTCACAGGTTATTCACAGGATTTTAGCAATGCCCAAGCCCTCTCAGAGGAATGCGGTGATTTCTCGCTCGAGAAACTCGGCTATCGCTTTCCTTCCTTTCGCGATCCCGAGAGCGGAAACTTATTCACAGCTTCTCAACACGCCGGCTATCTCCGCTATATCGTCAAAAAAGGCCTCGCTTCTCGATTCCGTAAATTAAGTGAAAAACACCTTCAACAAATTGAAATTGAGCTATCGACAATTGAAAAACTCGGATTTCAAGGCTACTTTCTCATCGTCTGGGATCTTGTGCGCTTCGCTCGCTCACAGGGGATTCTTTGCCAAGGCAGAGGATCGGCAGCCAACTCTTTAGTGTGTTATGCCATCGGCGTCACGAGTGTCGATCCAGTTGCGAGCGGCCTCCTCTTTGAGCGCTTTCTCTCTGAGAATCGTCAATCGTGGCCAGATATTGACATCGATTTCCCCTCCGGTGAACGGCGGGAAGCGGTGATCCAATACCTCTTCAAAAAATACGCTCCACGAGGAGCCGCCATGACCGCGAATGTCATCACCTACAAACCCAGATCGGCCTTCCGTGAAATGTCTAAAATTCTGGGATTCCCAGACAGCATCGCCAGTCGCTTCTCAGAACTTTGCACCTCAACAAAGGTGCAGGACCGAACTCGGGAGGAAGAGCTCTCGATGAGTCATGATGACCCGGGCGACCGTGTGATGGACCTAAGCAGCACAGTCGAGGAGTGCGGGATCCCCTCCTCTCACCCCCGTTTCAAGCCGCTCATGAGGCTCTACCAAAGCATCCTCCACTGCCCTCGCCACCTCGGCCAGCATTCCGGAGGGATGGTCTTTTGTGACGAAGGCTTAGACCACATTGTTCCCCTGCAAGCCGCCGCGATGGAGAAGCGGACCGTGCTGCAATGGGACAAAGATGATTGTGAGGACCTCGGCATCGTCAAGGTGGATCTCCTCGGCTTAGGCATGCTGGCCGCGATGGAAGATAGCTTGAAAATCTGCGAGCGCCGAGGCCGCCCAGTCCAGCTCTCCCAGATCCCCAAGGACGATCCTGCAACTTACGATTTACTATGCCGAGCTGATACGATCGGCACCTTTCAGGTCGAGTCCCGCGCTCAGATGGCCACCCTCCCCATCATGCAGCCGCGGGAGTTTTACGATCTCGCAGTGGAAGTCGCGATCATCCGCCCCGGTCCCATCGTGGGAGACTTAGTGCATCCCTACCTGAATCGCCGCAGCGGACGAGAGCCCATTGACTCGATTCACCCAGATTTTGAACCCATTTTGAAGCGGACTCTCGGTGTTCCACTCTTCCAAGAGCAGGTGCTGCGGATGGCGATGGTGATTGCCGGATTCACCGGAGCAGAGGCGGATGAACTCCGCAAGGCGATGTCTTTTAAAAGATCTGATGAGCGCATGAATGCCATCGTTGAAAAGCTCAAAACACGGATGCAAGCGCGCGGAGTCACGCCCGAGGTCCAGCAAAGAGTGATCGACTCCATCGGCTCCTTCGCACTCTACGGCTTCCCGGAATCGCACGCCATCTCCTTCGCCCTCATCGCATACGCATCCTGCTGGCTCAAGGTGCATCGCCCCGCAGAATTCTACTGCGGACTCATCAACAACCAACCCATGGGCTTCTACTCGGTGAACACCTTGATCCAAGACGCAAAGCGCCACGGGATCCGCACGCAGCCGATCTCCATCATCCACTCACAGCTCGATACGGGGGTCATTGATAATCATCGGCTCCGCCTCGGCCTGCACCGCCTCAAGGAGCTACGGCAGCGCACGAAAGAGCAGATCATCGAGGAACGCTCGAAGGCACACTTCGAATCGCTCGATGATTTCCTACGCCGAGTGCGGCCCAATGCCAAAGAACGTCGCATCCTTGCCTCCTCCGGAGCCCTCAATGATCTTCACGGGGTCAAGCACCGCCGGGATGCCCTATGGCTCGCTGAGCAACTCCCGGAGGATGACCTCTTCGCCCAACAAGCCTCAGAGCAAACTCTCAAAGGAGAAACAAAGCGAGTGACCGAGCCGGCGAACGAGGGAACTTTAGAAATGATGACGCCCATCGAGCGGCTCCAGACAGATTTTGCCCTCCAAGGCTCCACCACCGGTCCCCACCCCATGCGCCTCTGGCGCGAGCAGAATAAACAAGAACTGGCGACCTCTGCCAGCCTTCTCACCCTGCCTCACGGGAGCCCCCTGAGCATTGCCGGTTTAGTCATTTGCCGTCAACGCCCCGGCACCGCAAAAGGCCACTGCTTCATATCCTTAGAAGATGAATACGGGATCGCCAACCTCTTCATCCCCCGGAAAACTTTCCAAAATTTTAAGCCCCTCATCACCAGCGAGCCCTTCCTCCTCGTGCAAGGGCGCTTACAAATCAGCGAGGGAAGACAAGCCAGCATCTACGTGACCTCCCTGCAAGGCCTCGGTTTCTCGCATGATCTCGCCGCCACCTCTCATGACTTTCACTAAATGGCAGCAAGAAAGCCCTTCATCGCTCCTCCAATCATCCCCTAGAAACTGAGAAATTTCAACAATGTCCCCTTCATTGATTTGACGATCTCTCATTTCTCGACCACACTCTTGGCGGAGAGTGCTGTGTGCCTGGTGGTCGCCGCGGTTTTCAAAACCGTTGAAGGGCAATCTGTCCTTGGTGGGTTCAATTCCTTCCCTCTCCGCCACTTTCCTCTTTGATCGCTGGAAATCAACGGCTGGAAGTGAACGGCAGCTCTTACCTCGTGAGGATGCAGATCTGCCGCAGGGGCTCGGACTCGCCCCTAGGCTGGATCACTTCAGTAGATTGTTCATTCTCCGAATTGATCAGGAATGAAATCAGTAGGGCACAGACGAGGAGGACTGCCACTCCGATCCACTCAGTGATCACTGATTCAGAATAATCCCCATCGTCCAGATTGATCTTCCCAAGCGTGAGGATTTTGACAAACACTTTCCCCAGCCAGCCACAAAAGCCGAAGAACAGGTATTCAAGGATCAGCCCAATGATAAACACAATAACTGAGGGGGAGAGTGCGGAAAAAAGAGGCCGAATCCCTTTATTTCCAAAAGGAATCCGGCCAGAAAAATTTGGAGGCGGAGGCGAGAATCGAACTCGCGAATACAGGTTTTGCAAACCCGCGCCTTACCACTTGGCTACTCCGCCGTCTCCGGCGGATTGGTAATCGCCTCCCCCACCACTGTCAACCTCATGATGAGGGAAAGGCGCAATTCCCGATTTTTTCCCGATTTTTTCTTTGGAGAACTCTCCCCTTTTCTTCCATCCCTTCCATTCATTCTGCCCTTCCCCCCTTGCGGGCCCTTTGCTAAGACATAGACCTCTCATGACCTACCTACGTCATCTCATCCGCGTGTTTTTAGCAGCGTTGCTTGCGAGTCAAGCTTGGGCCCAAACCCCTGAGGAACTCGCCAATCTGGATCCGGGAGAGCTTTACTTCCAAGCTTGGAGCCTGGTGAAGGAGGCTGAGGAGTTGGAAGAGAAGGAGAACTTTGTCAAAGCCTTCACGAAATATCGTAAGGCGAGTTCCTTTTTCGACATCATCAAGATGACCCGACCAGAATTCCGGCGCGAAGGCATCAAATACCGCAGTGACGCCACGAAACAGGCAATGGAGAAGATCCATGAAAAAGCGCTGGCTCAGCAAAAGGCAGAGCAAGACGCGGGTGAAACACCTCTCTTAGAAATCCCGGGCGAGACTCTACCGAATCTCCAAGTCCCGGGCATGATCGACCCCAGCGGCACGGACTCAAGGCGCATCAAGGAGCTGCAAACAATGATTCAGCAGCTAAAACTTCAGCTCGCTCAGAAGGCAAATCCACGCGATGCCGAGAGCGCCCGCATTCGCCAATCGATCAAGAATCGCGAAGCAGAACTCTCACGGCTTGCTGCCTCCCCCTTGCGCGATCAGGTGCGGGATCTGAATGATCAAATCGAGCAACTCCGCCGAGAACGCAATGCGATGCAGCGTGCCAAAAATAAAGCGAACGCGGAAAAGGAACAGACCTTACGCCGCCTTGCTAACACGCAGCGCCTCCTCGCTGCAGCGAACGCCGAGAAGGCAGAGCTGGAAGCCATCATTGCCAAGCAAAGTAAAATTAGTGGCCGCGTGGTAGAAGGACAGCAGGAGCAAATCGAGCGACTTCAGGCCGTCATTCAGGAACGAGACGCCATGATTGCGGAAGTGAATCGCAATGTCGATGACCTGACTCAGCAATTGGACCAATCGCAGAAAATGGTCGCCGAATTAGAAGTCGAGCGGGATAGCCTAATCGGGGAGCGGGATCAAATGAAGGCCCTCCTCAAGATGAATGAAGCGGATCGCGTGCAGCAGTTGATCACGCAAAATGTCACGCTGAGTAAGGAGCTCAACGAGGCCAAATCGAATCTGGAAACCGTGCAGGCTGAGGGGAACTCGAAGAAAGACGCCATCCTCCTCGCCAAACAACGCCTCGTCGTGGCAAAAGCGAAGATTGAGAATCTCCAAAAATCAAATACCCAGGCAAACCAAAGCATGGAGCGCTTAAAAAAACGCCTGAAGCAAGCTGAAGAAGATCTGCTTTCCCAAATCAACGGGAAAGAACTCAACCAGCGCGGGCGGGAGGAAGTGGCGATGCTTCGCGAAATCATCGAGAAACAGAAGGCGAAGATTGCGGCGCAAGTAGGCGCTGCGAAACTCCTACTGGAGCAAGGAGAGCGGAAAGCCGAAACCGATCGTGATTTTAAGGATGCGATGGCCCGCATCAATGGGGATCAAAAGATCGAGCTCACGATTGAGGAAATGGAATTGCTAGAGCGTACCGTGAAGAATCCCAGCTTTACCAATAGCGAGCGCCCTTCTGCTCAGGAGTTCAATAAAGCCAGCTCCGACCTGCGGCAAATGACGAAAGATCTCAACCAAGTGGCCAAGCGTCTCTTTACAAAAGGTGACTTCCAAGCGGCACGGGGAAACCTGCAACTCATCGTCGATGAGGACCCCGGAGCTTGGGAAGCGATGGTGAATCTGGGGATCGTGCAACTCCGCCTGAGTGACCCCTACGCGGCAGCCCGGCTTTTTCGAAAATCAATCTTGATCGCGGGTGATCGTAAGATCCCCTTCGCTCATTTCATGCTCGGAGATTCCCTCTATCGTCAGGGGCTTTACGATGAGGCTTCTGATGAAATGAAGCGCTCGCTCTCGCTCAATCCTCAAAATGCCAAGGCTCATATTCTCCTCGGGAACATTGCCGGAAAAACAAACAACATCAGTGAAGCAGAGTTCCACTATAAAGAAGCGATCACTCAAAACGCCGCACTTTATGAGCCCTACTTTAACCTCTCCATCATCGCTCTCACCAAGTCACGCAAAGAAGAAGCGAGACAACTCTACCGTGACTATCTGCGCAAAGGGGGGCCTGCGAGCGTGGCCTACGAGGAGCGTCTTAAGCTCTAAATTTCTAAGTTTTCAGTAAAATCGCGCCACCACCACTCGGGCATGGCAGGTCATTCATTGGCATTTCTCTCTTTGCCAGCGCTCCCCTGATACTCTAGCTTTAAAGGGTGGCTAGAACATACCTTGATGACGACTTCCTTCTCTTCTCTGAAACGGCAAGAGAGCTCTTCCATGAGACAGCGAAAGACCTGCCCATCATTGACTACCACACCCACCTTCCCCCCGATGAAGTCGCCCATGACAAGCGCTGGGAAAACATCACGGAACTTTGGCTCGGTCATGACCATTACAAATGGCGCGCCATGCGAGCCAATGGCATCCCTGAGTCACACATCACGGGTGAGGCCTCCCCGCGAGAAAAATTCGAGGCCTTCGCTGAGACCGTTCCGAACACCCTGCGTAATCCCCTCTATGACTGGACGCATCTAGAACTCCGGCGCTGCTTCGGGATCCAGACCCTTCTCAGCCCTGAAACCGCTGAGGAAATTTGGACGCGCTGTAATGAGCGGCTGAGCGAGGCAGACTTCTCCGCGCAAGGATTACTACGTAAATTCCGCATTGATGCGATCGGCACGACGGATGACCCCATCGACCCTCTCTACCATCATGAGACTGCCAATGCCTTAGATTGTCCCACTAAAATCTACCCCACATTTCGCCCAGATAAGGCCTTCTTTGTGGATCGTCCCGCGGTCCTTAATCAATGGCTCGAGCAATTGGGCGAAAACATCGTCACTTTTTCTGATCTGCTGACCGCTCTGCGCGCCCGCCTTGATCACTTCCACGAGAAGGGCTGCCGCATGAGTGACCACGGCATGCGCTACGCCCTTTCAAATCCCTGCCACGGCAGCGAGGCTGATCGTATTCTAAACAACGCCCGTGAAGGAAAAGCAGCCAATCCTGAAGAGACTGATTCCTTCGGCGCCCTCATCATGTATCACCTCGGACAGTGGCTTGCGGAAAAAGATTGGACGATGCAGCTGCACCTCGGGCCAAAGCGGAATCCGAACACCCGTCTCTTTGAAAAGTTAGGTCCAGACTCCGGCTTTGACTCCATCGGAGACTGGCCGCAGGGCGAGGCTCTCTACTCCTTCCTCGATTCACTGAGTGAGATTCATAAGCTCCCGAAGACGATCGTCTATAATCTCAACCCGCGTGATAATGCCATTTTGGCAGCGGCTTGTGGCTCATTTCAAGAGGCGCCGCAGCGCGGCAAAATCCAGTTCGGCTCCGGCTGGTGGTTCAACGACACTCTTCAGGGAATGGAGGAGCAAATAAACACCCTCTCCTCAATCGGCCTTCTCTCGAACTTCGTCGGGATGCTGACGGATTCACGCTCCTTTCTCTCCTTCCCACGTCATGAATACTTCCGCCGCCTTCTTTGCCAGATCATCGGGCAGGATGTGGATGACGGAAAGCTGCCGAAGGATGAACAGCTCCTCCGCAACATGGTGGGCAACATTTGTTACCACAATGCGCAAAGCTACTTCAACCTTCCGCACCACAGCGAGAATCTCCTCGCCTAAAATGGCCCACTCTTGGGAACTCCTCGCAGCTCCTGATCACTCCTGGGAACTCTTTAAGCTTCCAGATTCACCTCAATTAAGCGCAGTGAATCATGATAAATCCCACCGGTCATTTTAAGGCAACAATCGTAGCAAGCGACTGCGCTTTTATAGCGCTGGACCCGCTCAATCATCTTATCACATTCAGGGCACTCGTAGCGCCACTTCCTTTTTAAAATGCGACTTGGCAAGGCTAACTCATGGGTCGCTTTCTCGCCTGGAATGCCCAGCTCAACGCAGGCTTCTTGCCATTCCCTGCCGTGGCTTTTGATAGAGCGCTTCGGATTGCGCTCATAGGCCACTAAGTGAGCCAGCTCGTGCAGCACCGTTTGACGAACTTCTGCTTTTGAGATTCCAGCAAGCTTTGGATTGAGCTGAATGAGACCCTTTGGCCAAAAGGCTCGCCCCGCGCAAGATCTCATACGGGCGTTCCACTCGACAGATATCCGCCCTCTTAGCTCATCCACCCCTAAGTCCCGCAGCAGACTCTCACACAGTCTCTTTAACTTCTCATCTGGCCCACTAAAGCCCACTTCCTTTACCAAGGGCGGGGAATCGACAGCCGCAAGCGAGCCTCCCGAGTTCTCTAGGAAACTAAAATTCATCTGCCGAGCGGGACGAAACACGGCCTGAATTATTAAAGATTTCTTAAATACTTCAAGATTCTAAGTGATTTTTTCTTTCGCTCACTGCCAGTGCTGAAAGGACGGGAAAATTCAGCTTGTCGCCAGCCCACCTGAGCCTGACCTTCTCCCCATGCCCGAGTTCAATCTCCTCGCTATTCTTCTCATCGTAGCCCTGCTTCTCCTCTGGAAGCTCGATCTCGTCGCCACGATTCTTACGCTCAAGAACCTCAAGCCAGAGCTCCCTGAAGAATTCCGTGGCGTTTGGGATGATGCAAAATATCAAAAAGCTCAAGCCTATGAAAAAGCACAGGCTCAGTATGGAATTCTTTCGTCCATTGCCTCACTCACCGTTCTCCTCGTCTTTTGGTTTCTAGGGGGATTTGGCTGGCTTGATGGACTGGTGAATCAGTGGGGACTTGGCCAAATTCCCACCGGTCTTTGCTTCATCGCTCTCATCTATCTCGGCTCATGGGCCGCCTCACTCCCATTCGATCTTTATCACACCTTCGTCCTCGAAGAGCGTTTTGGATTTAATAAAACAAGCGCTAAAACGTACCTTGCCGACCAGCTGAAATCGCACCTTCTCACAGCGATTCTGGGGGGCTTGATCGTGGGACTTATCCTCTGGATCTTTCAATCTGTCCCGAACGCTTGGATCTGGGCTTGGCTCAGCTTTACGCTGATCTCGCTCGCTCTCACCTACCTTGCTCCCTCCTTCCTCTTGCCGCTTTTTAATAAATTCTCCCCGCTGGAGAATGACGAACTCAATCAAGCGATTCAGAGCATGGCAGAAAGGTGCGATTTCCCGCTCACCGAAATTTCCGTGATGGATGGATCTAAGCGATCCTCCAAATCGAACGCCTTCTTTACGGGCTTCGGAAAACGAAAAAAAATCGCCTTATTTGATACTTTGATTGAGAGCCAAAGCAACGAGGAGTTGGTCGGCGTCCTCGCTCACGAGATTGGCCACTTTAAGAAAAAACACATCTTACAGCGTCTTGTCATTTCGATCATCCAGACCGCGGTCATCTTCTTCCTCTTAGGAATGGCAACGAATCCCGAGAGCGCCTTTGGCTCGCAACTTTATGCCGCCTTCGGCATCCCGGTTGGCTCCCAGACTGCGATCGCGGCGGGTTTAGTCCTCTTCATGATCGTCTTTAAACCCGTCTCACGCATTCTCTCCGTCTTCATGAATATCCTTTCACGAAAGCACGAGTTCGAGGCCGATGAATACGCGGCTGTTCATCAAGGCTCACCGGCTCCTCTCATCTCTGCTTTGAAGAAACTCTCCGCGAATAACCTCTCTAATCTCACGCCTCATCCACTTGAGGTCTTTTTAGATCACTCGCACCCGCCTGTCCTTATCCGGATTCAGGCCCTTCAGAAACTGGCTTAGTCAGCCCCTGATAACCGAGGGCGAAGAGCAACATCGCGATGGCATTCATCCCCGTTAGGATCATCCAGTAAAGTGACCATCCGAATTGCGGCACGATCGCCTCGTAGAGAAGATTCACGAAGATCACTCCTAAAATCCCGCCCACTCCTCCCGTGAAAAAGCCCAGTAGGGCTTGGGCCTGCGTGCGCATTCCCTCGTCCACCCGCCGATGCAGGAAAATCCGGCCCGCCTCGAAGAAAAAGGTCCAACAAATCCCGTGCAAAGAAATCCCCAAGACTAACCACGTCACTTCATCAAAGGCGTAGAAGCCATATCGCAGCACCCCAAAACCGAGCGCGATTAGCAAGATCTTCTTCACCCGGTAGCGCGCGATGACCCAGCCCATGCCCAACATTGCCACCGTCTCTGTCACCTGCGCGATCGTCATGACTCCACTCACCGCAGTGACGCCTAACTCCTTGAGATGTTCCGGCGTGTGGAGAAAGTAAGCGCCGAGCGGAATGCTAAACAAGAGGGCCGAGGTGAAATAAACACAGAGATCGCGGTCCTTCAGGAGCTTCATCGCACTCAGTCCTAGCGCATCACTCCAAGACTTCGCCTTCGCTCCCTGTGGTAAGGTCGCCGGTAAAAGGAAACACGCCAGACCCGCCAGAATCCTGACGCCTGCACCGATCTTCCCAGTCTCGGCTGAGAAATCGAGCGCCGCGAAGCTCACGATCCATCCCGCAATCATCCAGCCCATCGTCCCCCAGACTCGGAAATAGCCAAAGTTCTTTCCCGGATCAGCGAGATTAGAGAGCGTGATCGTGGTGATCAGAGACCAAGCGGGCGCTGAGATGAGGCTATTGATGATGAAGAAGAAAAGGAACCAAGATCCACCCCACTCGTGCTCCAATGCGTGAAAGGAGAGAAAGAGAAAACTCGCTCCAAGGAGCATGATCCACCCTAGCACCTTTTGGGCCTGCAAACGTTGATCAACCTGCGCGCTAAAGATCAAGGGCGAGATCAAGCTCGTGATCGGCTGGACTAAAAAGATCGCCAACTTCCACGAGCCTAGCCCGTATTCATCCAGCACGTTCGAGAGTGCGGGAAACCAAAATCCGGGAGCGGCAGCGAGCAGGAAAAAGACCACCCCCATCCAATATTGGTGGCCTTTCATCAGTTATTTTACAGGGGCCCAAGAATCACGCAGCGTCACGATCCGGTTAAAAACGGGCTGAGGCTGGCCGTGATCTTTTGAATCGGCGCAGAAGTATCCGAGCCGATCAAACTGACAGCGTTCACCCGGCCGCATCGCTGCTAGGCTTGGTTCCACCTTGGCCTGGGTCACCGTGCGGAGGCTTTCTGGATTCAGGCAAGCCAGATAACCACCCTCGGCCTGATCTGGGACTTCTTCCGTGAAGAGGCGATCATAAAGACGCACCTCGGCATCCAGTCCCTCAGAGCAAGAGACCCAATGAATCGCGGTGCGGCACTTCACGCCCTCCGGCGGTGATTGGCCAATCGTATCGGGGATGAACTCGCAATGAATCTCGCTCACCTCCCCCTGGTCATCGAGGAGGTGACCGCAGTGTTGAATGATGTAAGCACCCTTTAAGCGCACTGCTCCCCCTGGCTTTAGGCGAAAGAATTTCTTGGGTGCCTCAATCATGAAGTCCTCGCGCTCAATCCAGAACTCGCGCGTGAAGGTCAACTCCCGCGTGCCTCGACTCTCGTCTTGCGGGTGATTTGGGATCGAGACCAGCTCGCTCTCTCCCTCAGGGTAATTTGTCACCACCACCTTCACCGGATCAAGCACTGCCATTTTGCGCAATGCCGCGACATTCAGGAAGTTTCGTACCTCGAACTCCAGAAGAGCGAAGTCAGAGAGGGAATTCTGCTTCGTCAGTCCCACCGTTTCTACAAAGGCGCGAATCGCCTCTGGCGGGTAGCCACGGCGCCGCATCCCGCTCAGCGTGGACATGCGCGGATCATCCCAGCCTGTCACGTGCCCCTCCTCGACCAAGTGGATAAACTTCCGCTTACTCATCACGGTGTAGCCGATATTGAGGCGCGCGAATTCGATCTGCCGCGGCCGCGATGGCACTGGGCAATGTTCTACCACCCAATCATAAAGCGGCCGATGATTCTCAAATTCTAAGGAACACAGCGAATGCGTGATGTGTTCTTTGGCATCCTCGAGGGGATGGGCAAAATCATACATTGGATAAATGCACCACTGATCCCCCGCGTGGTGGTGAGAGGCATGCACCACACGATAGAGAACCGGATCACGCAGATTCATATTAAAGGACTCCATGTCGATGTGCGCCCGCAGGACAGCGGCCCCTTCTTCAAAACCGCCTGCTCTCATCTTCTTGAAGAGTTCTAGATTCTCCTCCACCGAGCGTGAGCGATGCGGAGACGCAGTCCCGACCACCGTGACATTCCCACGCTGCGCCCGGATCTCATCCAAGCTCTGGGTATCGACATAGGCCAGCCCTTTTTCGATCAATGCCACCGCGCAGTCATAAAAATACTCAAAGTAATCACTGGCAAAGTAGAGATGCTCACCCCAATCGTAACCAAGCCAAGTGAGGTCCTCTTTGATCGATTCCACATACTCATTATCCTCTTTAAGCGGGTTGGTATCGTCAAAGCGCAGATGGCAGCGCGCTCCCTGTGCGGCATACTCTTTAGCGATGCCAAAGTTCACGCCGATCGCCTTCGCGTGGCCGATGTGGAGGTAGCCATTCGGCTCCGGTGGGAAGCGTGTGATGGGAGCCGCGTGCTTCCCGCTCGCGATGTCTGCCGCGATGATCTCACGGATGAAGTCCTTTTTCTCGTCGCTCATACTCGCTTAAATTTTGGAAAGTTCCTTTAAAAGTTCACGACTCATCTCGATCCCTTTTTCAAAATTCTCTACCGCGAAATTTTCATTGGGAGCGTGGATTTGGCAGTCCGGCAGAGCCAGCCCTAACATTAAACTATCTGCTCCGAGGATCTCCTTCATGTCCTGAATGATCGGAATGCTGCCACCTTCTCGAATCAAGACCGGTTCGCGGCCAAAGCTCTTCGCTAAAG
Source organism: uncultured Verrucomicrobiales bacterium (assembly GCA_937944055.1). Classification (GTDB taxonomy): domain Bacteria; phylum Verrucomicrobiota; class Verrucomicrobiia; order Verrucomicrobiales; family Akkermansiaceae; genus SW10. The sequence continues at coordinate 71,463 of CALDZJ010000078.1, forward strand.
CAGCCTGCGCTGCTTTCCCATAGATCGAGTGCGGATCATTATGGTAAGCCTTCCCTGAGTGACCTTTGTAAATTTCCACCGTCACCCCAGTGGGGAGATGCTTCCGCAGATGATCTTCCACTTGCTGCTGCACCTTATCAGGATCTTGGCCCGGCACGAGACGGCACGAGAGTTTAAACATCGCCTCAGCAGGCAAAACGGTTTTTGAGCCCTCGCCTTGGTAACCTCCGCCCATCCCGTTGACCTCCACGGTGGGGCGCGCCCAGAGCTGCTCTGCCATGCTATACCCCGGTTCGCCAAAAGGAACAGGTGAGCCGGTAGTCGCTAAGAAATCTTGGTTCGTAGCACCCGGAACTTGTGCCCACATTTCCCGTTCCCAGTCCTCAAGAGCAATGACATCGTCATAGAATCCTTCCACCGCAATCTTACCATCAGCATGATGCAGGCTGGCGATCATCCGAGCCGCCGCCGTAGCGGGGTTCGCGACGCATCCCCCGTAAACCCCAGAATGGAGGTCCCCAGATGGGCCCTTGACCGTGACTTCCAGACACGTGATGCCGCGCAGACCATATCCTAAGGTTGGCACACTAGGTGCGACCATTCCAGTATCGGACACGGCAATAATATCGCAGGCTAAGTCATCCACATGTTCTTTTAAAAATGGGACCAAATTCGGTGAACCAATCTCCTCTTCTCCTTCGATGAGGAAAATCACATTAAGCGGGAGTTGGCCCTCCTCCTGGATCGTTTTTTCTGCCCCGAGCAGGTGGACAAAGTGCTGCCCTTTATTATCGGCGCCTCCACGGCCCCAGATCTTGCCATCCCGCACTTCTGGCTCGAAGGGCGCTGACTCCCAAAGCTCGAGTGGATCAACCGGCTGCACGTCATAGTGACCGTAGATCAGAACGGTAGGCCGCCCCGCAATCTGCTCGTTTCGCGCCACCACGAGAGGATGGCCCGGAGTCTCATGCAGCTCAGTTTGTAAGCCCATCGCTAAGAACTGCCCTTTTAACCATTCAGCATTGGCGCGCACATCGGCCACGTGGCGGGAATCAGTAGAGATACTTGGAAAGCGCAAGTGCTCGAAGAGGCGGTCAAGATCAGTAGGCATGACTAAGGGATGAAGCGAGGCCAGCAAAGCCGCAAGTCACAAATTACTCTCTCGGAATTTCCTCGTCGATTTTTTGCCGGCTCAGCCCCAGCTTACGCCGCTCTTCTCCGATCACTGCCAAGCCATCGAAGAGGGCTAACACCATCAGAAAAAGAAGGAGCAACATCAGGAATCCCCAGTAGAAAAGCATCCGCCAGAGGTCCTTTCCCAGCCAGCCATCGATCATCCAATAACCAAAACCAAAGTAAGCCAGCGCGAAAAACAAGAGCCCAGTGATGAACTGCCTGCGCCTCTTACGATCACCCAAGGTCACTGAGGCAATCGCAATCGACATCTGCCACCACGCGGAATTTTTCATGCCCGTAGGCTAGCGAATCCCAGTTGCCATCGCAACGCTATCATGCAGACTTCTCCCCTCCCTCATCCGCTCAATGACCCTCCTCATCGTCCACTACCACCTCAGACCGGGAGGAGTGACGCGCGTCATTGAATCACAGGTGAAGGTCCTCCGGCAGCTCGGCCATCACGTCATCCTTGCTTCCAGCGGTCCAGAGCCTGATTGGGATTGTCAAAATCTCATCATTCCGGAGCTCGATTATCAAAAGGAAGGAAGCATTCCCATCGCACGCTTGCTCGAGGTCCCTGCTGATCTTTGGATCATGCATAATCCCACTCTAGGGCTCAATGTGGCCTATCCAGATCTCATCGAGGCTGCCGCTTCTGCCGGGAAAAAGATCCTCATGCAGATCCATGACTTCGTCGAAGACGGCCGCCCCGAGAACTATCAACTCCTCAGAAATCGTAAAAAAATCTACCCCCTCGCTCCACACATTCACTACGCCACGGTGAATCGCCGCGATCTCGAAACCTTAAAAAAAGCCGGCCTTCCGCCAGCTCACTGCCACTTTCTCCCAAATGCGGTCAATCCCCCCACCCTCCCCAGTTCCCCACCGGAAGAGTCCCTGCTCTTTTACCCAGTGCGCGGAATCCGCCGCAAGAACCTAGGCGAGCTTTGCCTGCTCGCGGCCCACGCCCCGGAGGGCACTCGCTTTGCAGTTGCCCTGCGGGCAGGCTGCGAGGAACCCGCCTTCATTCACGATAGCTGGGAAGCCCTCGCGCAAGAAGAACATCTCCCCATCGAGTTCGATGTGGTAGGGCGTGCTCCCGGGAGCTTTCAAAGCTGGCTCGCGCGCGCCAGCCACCTCATCACCACTTCTATTACCGAGGGCTTTGGCCTGACTTTTCTAGATCCCGCCTTTCTCAAAAAACCCCTCATCGGGCGAGACCTCCCCGAGATTACAAAAGACTTCACTCCTTACGGGACCCTCTATCGAAGCATCCCAATCCCTCTCGACGCACTCCCACAGCTAGAAGCACATTTTCTTGAAAGCCTCCAAGCCACCATTTCCGCCTATGGTCAGCGCCTGACTGAGGCAGAACTCAACTCCGCGTGGCGGGAATTTTCAAAAACACCTGAGGTCGATTTCGGAAACCTCCCAGAAAGCCTGCAAGCTGACGTCATCAGGAATGTCCAGCTCCCTTGGCTCCGCGACTGGCTCGCCTCCGCCTTAAAAAAACCAGCCAGCGAGATCGATACCTCCGCCTGGAGTTTAAGCACTTATTCCGAAAGATTGGCCTCCGTGCTGGACGAAATCGCCCCCCCCGGCCCGCTTGATTGGCTCCCTTGCTCAGCCCTTCTTTCCCTCTTTCTCAAGCCTCACAAATTCCACTTTCTCCGCTCTCATCTGCCAGAAAGAAACTAGAAAAACAAATCACGGAAACTTCTCCGCTTCCCTTCCGACTCACTCCCGTTAATTTCCCGACATTCATGAAACCTCTTCTATCACTCGCGGCCGCCTTCATCCTTCCGCTCGCAGCAAATCCCGTGGCCGGCCTCGGCTCTGACCTCGAGGCCGATCCCGCAGCCCTCTTCGGCTCCATGGATAATGGCTTCAACTACATCATCTACCCAAATGCCGAGCCACCCGGCAGGTTCTCAGTGCGCCTCCACATCGCAGCTGGCTCCCTAATGGAAGCTGATGACCAACGCGGCGTCGCGCACTTCCTTGAGCACATGGTTTTTAATGGCTCGAAGAATTTCACCCCAGCCGAGCTCATCCCTAAAATGCAGCGCCTCGGCATCCAATTCGGGGCGCACGCCAACGCCTACACTTCATTTGATGAAACCGTCTACATGCTCGACCTCCCAAATCTTGATGAAGAAACAGTGGATCTCACCTTCACCGTCATGCGGGACTTCGCCGATGGCGCCCTCCTGACCGCAGAAGAAATCGAGAGCGAGCGCGGCGTCATCCTCTCCGAGAAAACCTCCCGTGATTCCGTCGGCTACCGCATGATGCTGAAGCAATTCGAGTATCTCATCCCAGGATCCCGCCTCATGCAGCGTGTCCCCATTGGCACCGAGGAGGTGATTAAAAATGCCCCGCGCGAGCGCTTCGTAGATTTTTACCAACGCTTCTACACTCCCGCGCGCATGACTTTCATCGTCGTCGGTGACATTGACCCTAAGGAGATGGAAAAACGGGTTCGTGAAACTTTCATCTCTCTCCAAAACCCCAGCGCCCCAGGGGAAAACCCCGCCAAGGATGTCCCCCCTTCCGGCCACGGCCTGCAATCAGCCGTCTTTACCGATCAGGAGATACCCTCCGCGAACCTCTCACTTTACTCACTCCGAGCTTACGGGGTAAAGCCCGACACCGTAGCGAACCGCGCGGCCCGCTATCCCCTCGCCATCGCTCACGCGATTCTTAATCGCCGCTTTGCCGTCATTGCCAAAGAAGAAAACGCCAGCATCCTCAGCGGGAGCGCCAACCGCTCCGTCCTCTTTAACCAGATCGAGCAAGGCGGACTAGAACTCACCCCTGCTGAGGGAAAATGGAAGGAAGCGACTGCACTCCTAGAGCAAGAACTCCGCAAGGCCGTGAAATTCGGCTTCACACAAGATGAGTTAGACGAAGCCAAGGCCCGCTTCATCAACCTGGCTGAAGAAGCCGTGAAGCGCAAAGACACGCGCCGCTCACCAGGGATTGCCATGTCTTTTGTCTCTGCAATCGGACAACAAAGCGTCTTTACCACCCCCGAGGATGACCTCGACTTAGTGAAGGAGGCTCTTGCCAAAATCACCACCGAATCTTGTCAAAAAGCCTTTAATGAATTCTGGGACACCGATGATCTCTCACTCGTTCTTGCGACGCGCGAAGCTGCCGAGGGAACAGACAAGGAGCTGAAAAAAATCTTCCTGAAGAGCCGCGAGACAGAAGTCAGCCCCCCGAGTGAGCGCAAGCTCTCCCCCTTCGCCTACACTGAATTTGGCCCGGCCGGAACCGTCACAAAAAAGACCCAGCTTCAGGAACTCGATGCCACGCAGCTCACACTCTCTAACAAGATTCGCGTAAACTATAAAAAGACCAATTTCCAAAAGAACTCGATTAGCCTCATCGCCCGCTTTGGCTCCGGCCAGCTCACCCAACCAGAAGGCAGTGCCGGGCTTGAGCAATTCGCGAATGCCGTCTTCGAGGCGGGCGGCCTCGGCCAACACTCCGTAGATGACCTCCAACGCATCCTCGCCGGAAAGAATGTGGGCGTCGGCTTCAATGTCGGAGAAGCTGCCTTCTCACTCAGCGGCCGCACCACCCCAGAGGATTTCGAGCTACAACTCCAGCTTATGTGCGCCTATCTCACCGATCCTGGATTTCGACCCGAGGGCGAGCGCATGTTTAAAGGCGCCCTCCCCATGATCTACAAGCAACTAGAGCACTCCATGCAGGGCGCCATGCTCAAGGTAAACCAACACCTCACCGGAGGAGATTTCCGCTTCAATTTCCCCGAACAAGAAAAAGCCATGACTTACACCAGTGAGATGGTGAAGGACTGGCTCATGCCCGCCTTTCGAGAGGCTCCATTAGAGCTAAGCATCGTCGGGGAGATTGATCCCGAGCTCGCCCTGCCCCTCATCTTAAAGACCTTCGGCGCACTCCCTGAGCGCAAAACGACGAAGCCCGCTTTTAAGGAGCGCCGCAAGATCAATTTCCCAGCCAGCCCCGGCTCCATGAAACTAACTTTCGATTCTAAGATCCCCAATGCCACCGCGATGGTAGTTTGGAAAATCCCCGCAACGGGTCAGGATGTGAAAACTTCACGCCGCTTCAGCGTCCTCGCTTCCATTCTCAGTGATCGTCTCCGTGAGGAAATTCGCGAAAAACTTGGTGGTTCCTATAGCCCCAGCGCCAGTGCTTCACCCAGCAAGGAACTCGATTACGGGACTTTCCAAGCAGTCGCGGAAGTGGCTCCAGAGGAGACGAAGAAATATGGTGAACTCATGATCGAGATTGCTCATAAGATGGCAAGCGAGGGACTGACCCAAGATGAGCTAGAACGCTCGCTCAAGCCCATCCAATCGAGCCTTAAGGAAAGCCTTCGCAGCAATAGCTACTGGCTCGGAACGGTCTTAAATGGGAGTCAGGAAAAACCTCTCAAGCTAGAGTGGGCCCTCTCCCGCAGCCAAGACTATGCAGGGATGAGCGTCGATGAACTGAATAAGCTGGCTAAACAGTATTTACACAAAGAAAAGGCGCTGCTTTATGAAATCGTTCCGGAAACGAAAGCGGAATAGGCCTCACTATCATCAGGCCCCCCTATCATCATCTCCCCTTCATGGATCATAAGAGCGACTACTCGGGCGAACGTAGGGCGCGCCTGATCAGATCAAGCGCCCGCTGGCTCACCTGCAGCTTGAAATCTTGACGACTCCGTGGATGAAGCTCGCGGTAGCTTAGCACCCCCTTCTCCGTGGCGATGCCTAAGCACACCGTGCCGACTGGTTTTTCTTCGCAAGCTCCCGTCGGCCCAGCGATTCCGGTCACGCTGACAGCCAGATCCGCGCCACTCACCTCAAGCGCACCGCTCGCCATTTCGCGAGCCACTTCTTCACTCACTGCGCCATACTTTTCTATACTCTCCTCACTCACTCCGAGTTGCTCCACTTTAGAAGAGTTCGAGTAAGTCACGAAGCCGTAGCCAAAGACCGCACTAGCCCCTGAGACATCCGTAATACGATTCGCGATCATCCCGCCCGTGCAGCTTTCTGCGGTCACTAAAGTTTTCCCCGCTTCGGCTAAGGACCTCACCACGACTTCCTCTAAACTTGCCCCATCGTCGCACACCAGAAAGTCCCCGAACATTTCTTCTGCTAATTTCCGCCCCCCTGCAATAGCCTCCTCACTCCCAATGAGCCGCAGATCAAGTTCTCCTAAGCGAGCACAATACCCAACTTCCAGCCCCTCGACCCTCGCCAAGTGAGCATCGAGACGATCTTGAAACTCGCTTTCACCGATCCCTACGAACTTTAGTTCGCGCACGGAATCGATCACCTCCACCCCGCCCAGCGCCTTCAACCTCGGCACCACCTCATCGCGGAACATCGGATAAAGCTCACGAGGAGGTCCTGGCAAAAGAAAAACGGCGCAACTTGGCTCACCCCCCAAGCGAGGCGGCGCATAAATTCCCGGAGCTGTTCCATTAGGATTCGCTAAACTATCAGCCCCGACCAGATTCTGAGCCTGCTTTAAGTTCGCATCGACCATCGGCTTCTTCCGCTTCTCAAAAAAAGCCTTTAAAGCGCGCAGAGCAGCCTCGTCCTCCATCAAGTCAACCCCCAGAACCCTCGCCGTGGCCTCGCGCGTAATATCGTCACTCGTCGGTCCTAGTCCTCCCGTCACGAGAACAACATCAGCACGTTTTGTCGCCTCGGATAAAGCATGCTCAATCGCCACTCCATCCGGCACGGTCGTCTGACGCTGCACCCGCAAGCCTAGCTTAACGAGTTCCTGCCCCATCCATGTCCCATGCGTATTACGGGTCGAACCGAGCAGTAACTCAGTTCCAGTATTAATAATTTCAATCCTCATCGCAGTCTTTCCAGACCACCTCCTTCGCATCGCCCCACAAAGTTTCAAGAGCATAATGCTCCCTAAATTCCTGATCGAGCACATGCACCATGACGTCAACAAAATCAATCACGACCCAGCGGCTTGCCGCCTTCCCTTCAGTCTGAAGCGCTGACGCAGATCCCTTATCCTTCACACTTGCCTCCACATCACGCACGATCGCCTTAAGGTGAGGCATTGAATTCCCCGCACAAACCACCATGAAGTCCGTCAACGTGGAAATCCCACGAAGGTCAAAAACGCGGATCTCCTCCGCCTTTAGTTCATCTGCCGCCGTCGCACACGCGATAGCAAGGTCTTCTCCAGTAAGCATAGCGATATAAAATGGGTCGATTTGACAAAAAAACCGGCCTCGGGCCGGTCATCATCTTGAAGGAGGCGAGTCCCCATCTTCCATCTTTCTTGAAAAACGTAAAATGGTGGAGCGTAGCGGATTCGAACCGCTGACCCTCTGCATGCCATGCAGATGCTCTACCAACTGAGCTAACGCCCCCGAACCTATTCAGGACGGGCGAAGGGATAGGCTCAGCCCTCCTCGCTGGCAAGAGAAAAAAGAGAGCTCCCTCAAGAAAACCGTTGCTCTCCCCACTCTCTCTCCCACAGAATTCCACTCCAAGCATGTCTATCTCCACTCTCACCCTCGGTTGGCGCGAATGGCTAAGCCTTCCCGATATTCAAATTGAGTCCATCAAAGCTAAGATCGACACAGGCGCTCGCTCCTCCTGCCTCCACACACCACACTACGAAATTTTCCAAAAAGACCAACATGACTGGGTCCGCTTCACGGTCCACCCACGCCCCAAAAATCATGAGGTCCTGACCAAAGTCGAAGCCCCCGTAATCGACTACCGTCTGGTTCGCGACTCCGGCGGACATGAAGAAAATCGTCCCTTCATTCGCACAAGACTCCAGATCCCAGGCCACCATTGGGAGATCGAGCTCAGTCTCTCCAACCGCGAAAACATGAAATTTGACATGCTTTTAGGCCGCACCGCAATAAATCACGGAAATATTCTCATCAACCCCGGAAGATCTTACCTCACAAAAAATATATGAAAATCGGTATCCTCTCACGCAACCCACGCCTCTACTCAACCAAACGTCTCGTCGAAGCAGCGGAAGAGCGTGGACACGAAGTCGAGGTGCTGGATTACGTCCGCTGCTACATGAACATCACTTCAAAGAGGCCCTCCATCTTCATTGGCGATACCGAGCTGAATGACTTCGATGCAGTCATCCCCCGCATCGGAGCCTCCCAAACCTTCTTCGGCACCGCAGTGGTAAGACAATTTGAAATGATGAACACATACTCCGTGAACGAATCTGTCGCCATTTCCCGTTCACGAGACAAACTCCGCTCACTCCAGCTACTCTCCCGCAAAGGCGTTGGCCTCCCCGTCACCGCCTTTGCTCACGACACCAAGGCCACCGGCTCACTCATCAAACTCTGCGGAGGCTCTCCAGTCGTCATCAAACTCCTCGAAGGCACCCAAGGGGTGGGCGTCGTTCTTGCCGAAACTCAAAAAGCCGCCGAATCTGTTATCGAAGCCTTTCGCGGACTCAACGCAAACATCCTCGTCCAACAATTCGTCAAAGAAGCCGGCGGAGCTGACATCCGCTGCTTTGTCGTCGGAGGCAAAGTCGTCGCCGCCATGAAACGCCAAGGAGCCGAAGGTGAGTTTCGCTCAAATCTCCACCGTGGCGGAAATGCCACCCTCTGTAAAATCACCCCCGCTGAGCGTGCCACCGCTGTCCAAGCCGCAAGAATTATGGGACTTAATGTTGCCGGAGTCGATCTCCTCCGTGCCAACTCCGGCCCAGTCGTCATGGAAGTCAACTCCTCCCCCGGACTCCAAGGCATAGAAGAAGCCACAAAAAAAGACGTCGCCGGAAGCATCATCTCGATGATCGAAAAAAACGCGAAATCCAGCTCAACCAAAACCCGTGGAAAAGGCTAAGCCAAAAAAACGCACCCAACAGCGTCCCCCCTTTCAGCTCGGTGGTGAATCCATCGACGCAGGCACTCAGAAACTCGTCAATCTTCCCGTCGGAGTATTTACGAATAACTCACCTGTCGATCTCGGTGTTGTCGTCGTGCACGGCCGCAAGGACGGGCCCACCCTCCTTGTCACCGCCTGTATTCATGGGGATGAAATCAATGGCAGCGAAATCATCCGTCGCCTCCTCCGCTCGCGTTCCCTCAGATATCTTCGTGGCACGCTCCTAGCCGTTCCCATCGCCAACGTTCCCGCCTTCTTAAATCGCTCACGATACCTACCCGATCGCCGCGATCTAAACCGCCTCTTTCCCGGATCTGAAAAAGGCTCGCTCGGAGCCCGTCTCGCTCGCGTCATTTCAGAAGAACTCGTTCCTGCCTGTGACCTCGTCATTGACCTGCATACCGGAGCGGTCAACCGCGCAAACCTCCCCCAAATTCGCGTCACTGCAAACGACGAAAAATCGCTCGAACTCGCGCACATTTTTGGCGCACCGGTCGCTCTGAGCGCCAACCTCCGCCCAGGCTCATTCCGCTCAATCTGCTTTCAAAGCAATAAACCCACCATCCTCTACGAGAGCGGTGAAGCACTCCGACTTGATGCCCCCTCCATCCGCTTTGGACTCCAAGGAATCATCTCAGTCATGCGCCACATCCACACCCTCCCTCCCCAAAAAACCAGCAAACGCGCTAAAAACCCCCGCTCACGCAAAACCCACACCATCATCTGTAAAAAGAGCTACTGGGAACGCTCCCCGATCGGTGGCATTTTCACCCCCCTCATCGCCCTTGGCAGCACAGTCGAGAAAGGCGATGCCCTCGGTTTTGTTTCCGATCCCTTCGGAGGCGAAGAAACCCAAATCATCGCTGAAAACCAAGGAATTGTAATTGGGAGGACAAATGAAGGACTCGCCGATGAAGGAGATGCACTCTTCCACATAGGCATCTTCCAAGACCTCGAAAACGCCCGCGATAAAATCGCCCTCTCCAGTAGTACCCTTCCCGGAGAAGAAGATCACCCAGTCCCTTACGATCCCTTCACCGATGAAAACTCCGAAATCACTTAAAAATCAAAAATCGACCGTCCCCTAAAAATCGCCCCTCCCATTAAGCGTAGTCTCATCATTCTTCCCACGATCTCCCTCCTGAGGAACTCAGAAAAACCGAGAACAATTCTCGCTATTTCAAATAAACACGCCACCTTATTAACACGTAGCCGGAGCAGATACCCGTTCCGGCTACGTTTTTACTTCAAAGACTATGAAATTGTATCTCGGCAACCTGCCCTTTAGCGCCTCTGATGAGGACATCCGTGAAGCCTTCTCCGCTTACGGAACTATCGAAGACCTCTTCATCCCTCTCGATCGCGAGACAAACCGCCCACGCGGATTTGCCTTCATCACCTTAGCTGACGATGAGCAAGCCCGCAAAGCGATCGAAGAAATGGACGGAGCTGACCTCCAAGGCCGTAACCTCCGCGTCAACGAAGCTGAAGAGCGCCGTCCCCAGCAAAATCGCGGAGGCGGTGGTGGTGGTGGCTACGGTGGAGACCGCCGTGGTGGTGGTGGACGTGACAATGACCGCCGTGGTGGTGGCCGTGACCGCGACCGCCGAGGAAACCGTGACCGCGACAACGGAGGCTGGTAAACCCATCCAAATCAACATTTTTCAAAAAGGCCCCCCGCAAGGTGGGCCTTTTTTATGCCCCCAAGCCCCCAAGGAACGTGGCCGTCCCGGCCACTTCTCAACCCACCCCCACTTCTCAACCCACCCAACCCAAGCTCCCCCAAACCTTCGCGCCTTCGCGCCTTAGCGGTGCAAAGAACTTCCACAACCAAGCCCCCCCCAACCCAGCTCAATTGTTCATTCCACAATCGTTCATTCGTCCATTCCCAAAGCTTTCCCAATCCTCTTCCCACTCACCTTCCCCACATGCGGCACTCCCGGCGCAAATAACGACAACCTCCACTCCTCCAACATCCAGCCAATCTCCCAAAGCCGCGCCGCCTCCGGCCTCTCCTGCCACAACGCCCACCACTCTTCCCACAATGGTAAAAACTGATCCTGCTTCTCCTCATCCTTCACCAGCGGCTGCGTCTCCAACCTCTGAATCCGCTCCTCCATCCCATAAAAATACCGCTGATACCTCCGCATCCGCTCATAGCCCGACTTCCACCCAAAGCCCTCCCTTAACAACCACGTCCGCTGTTCCTCCAACTGACGCACCACCTCAGCCAGATGGCGATCTTGCCGATTCCTCTCCATCCACTCCCGCACCCGACCATCCGCATCCGCCAAGCCCTCCATCGCCTCCGCCACTCTCTCCGCACAGCCATACCACTCTCCTCGTCCCACAGCCGAAGCCTCTCGAAAATTCTCCTCATCTCGTACTACACGACCCATTCCCCCCTCCGCCGAAATACGTACGAGGTCTCCTAGAGTTTCCTCTGGCAAAAGGGACATCATAAATCGCCCCGCCATCTGCATCGGGAAATTCTTCCGCACATATTCCCCATGCTCCGCATGCTCTAACAAAAACAACCGAACCACCCCCGCCCGATGACTCTCCTCCGCCTCCTCTAGATCTAAAAAAGCCCGCATCCCCACCGTCTCACCCTCATCCACTAAAGCCGGAAAAACGCCATCTGCCTCCACCGGAACCTCACCAAAACTCCACACCTCTCCTCCCGTCATCTCCCACTCCTCATTCGCCGCCGCCTCCCGACGCGCCCTCAGCTCCCCCGCCAACTTCTCTTTAATGGTCTGCACATCTTCCCCAAAAGCCATCACCTCTCCCTTCTCATCGCGCACCCGCACCTTCGGGCGCAAATGCCCCGGCAAGCGCTCCGGCTCCAAACCCTCCAAAGAATTCCGCCCCACTCTCTCCCGCAAATACTCCAAGAGCGCCTCCTCCAATCTCCCCTGCGATTCCCAATCCTCCCACTCCTTCAAAAAACCCTCCACCTTCTCCGCCACCGGCTGACATTCCCGACGCCAATCCTTCGGTAAAGTCCGAATCAACAACTCCACCCGATCTCCCAAAATCCCCGGCACTCCCCAACTCGGCAGATACTCCGGAAACCTCACCAAGTCATCAATCCCCACCTCAAAAGTCAGCCCATCATCCTCCGCCTCCACATCACTGACATAATTCACACGCCACTTCCGCCCCCCATGCTCCACCTCATCTGGGAACATTTTTAAATGCTCCTCCACTCCCTCCTCCCAGATCAGATCAGAAAAGCGCACCATCAACTTCCCCGCCTCCTCCGGGCTCTCCGTCAGTTGGTAAAACTCCTTCGTCGTATTCGTCGTCGCCGGCAACCGCTCAAAAAAGAAATCATAAGCCGCCACCTCATCCCACAAGTACCCCACCCGACGCAACTTCCGCTCCCCTCCTAAAATCTGCTCCTTCACCCAGGCCAAATTCTGCGTCACCAGATTGTTCCCCCGCATCTTCCCCTCCACCAAGGCCTCCCGCACGAAAACCTCAAAGGCCAACTTCGGATTCACCCTCCCAAAGTAAACTCTCCTTCCCTCCACCACCGTCAAGCCACCCAGCACCACATCCTCCGTCCCATAAACCGCCCCCTGTTGTTCATTCCAGTAAGGCGAATGATACTTACTGCGACACAAATGCGGCACCACTTCCTCCACCCACTGCGGATCAATCTCCGCCACCTTCCGCGCCCACAAGCGCGAAGTCTCCACCAACTCAAAACCCAAAACCCACAGCGCCCGCTTCGCTTTAAACAAGCCCGACCCCGGAAAGACCGCAAACTGCCGATTCCCCACACTGTGATAAACCTTCTTCTCCTTATCCCACACCCCGATCTGCCTCGGGATCCCCGTCAGCACCGACTTATGCACCTCCGCATAAACATCCCCTGCCGTCTCAATCGCTTCCGCGTGGCGGAGACCTCCGGTCTCCTCGCCCTTCTCAGCCCCCTCGCCCTTCTCAGCCCCCTCAACCTTCCCAAGCTCCCGCCCCTTTCCTCTTCGCACCTTCGCGCCTTTGCGGTGAAAACTCCGCCGCAGCTCCGCATAAACTCCCAACCACTCCCGCACTCTCCGATAGCTCAAAAAATGCCTCTCACACCACCTCCGCAACTGGTTCGACTGCATCTTCCCCTTCTCCCCTCGGAAATCCTGAATCCCCTTCCACAGATTCAAAAAGACCCCAAAGTCCGACCGCTGATCCAGAAACTCCTTCTGCCTCTCATCCGCTCGCTCTTCTTTCCCCTGCGGCCGCTCCCGCACATCCATCGCCGACAATCCCGAAACAATAATCAAAACCTCTTCAAAAACTCCCCGCCGCTCACTCTCCACCAACATCCTCCCAAGTCGCGGATCCAGCGGCAACTTCGCCAAAGTCCACCCCGTGTCAGTGAGCCGCGCCTCATTCTTCTTCGCGATCGCCCCCACTTCTTCCAACGTCGCCCAGCCCTCATTCACCGCCCGAGGGCCCGGCGGATCGATAAAAGGAAACTCCCGCACATCGCCCAGTTTCAACGAAAGCATCCGCAAGATCACCCCACTCAGCGCACTCCGCCGAATCTCCGGATCCGTAAACTCGCTCGCCATCTCCAGCGTCTCCTCATCATAAAGCTTCACACAAATCCCCTCCCGCACTCGCCCACAACGCCCCCGCCGCTGACGCGCACTCGCCTGCGAAATCATCTCAATCTGCAAACTCTGCACCTGCCGCACCGGACTGAATCGACTCATCCGCGCCTGCCCACTATCCACCACCGAAACAATTCCCGGAATCGTCAACGAAGTCTCCGCCACATTCGTCGCCAAGAAAACCCGCCTCTTTCCACTCCGCTGAAACACCCTCTCCTGCTCCGCCAGAGACAGCCGAGCAAAAACCGGCACCGCCTCCGTATTCGCAAAGCCCTGACCCTCGATCAAATCCGCACACTCACGAATCTCCCGCTCCCCCGGCAAAAACACCAAGACATCCCCATCCGGATCTAAGTCCGTCACATACTCCACCCCCCGCACCACATGCTCGCGCAAACTCTCCCCATCATAGCCCGGCAAAAAAACATCCTCCACCGGAAAAGTCCGCCCCTCCACCTGCACCACCGGACACTTCTCAAAGAACTCCGAAAACCTCCCCGCATCCAAAGTCGCCGACGAAATCACCACCCGCAAATCCTTCCGCCGCTTCACCAGCCTCTTCAAATAGCCTAACAAAAAATCAATATTCAGCGACCGCTCATGCGCCTCATCAATAATGATCGTATCATACTGTCCGAGATTCTTATCCCCCTGCGTCTCCGCCAGCAGAATCCCGTCCGTCATAAACTTCACCACCGTCTCCTTCGAGCACACCTCCGTAAAACGAACCTGCCAACCCACCTCTTTTCCAACCTCCACCTTCAACTCCTCCGCCACCCGCCGCGCCACCGAAGTCGCCGCCAACCTCCGCGGCTGCGTGCAACCAATCCTCCCCATTGCGGGCTGACCGTCTTGCCGGCAGCCGCTCTGAGATCCCAACTCGCGTGAAAGCTCCACCGCCATCTTCGGCAACTGCGTCGTCTTCCCGCTCCCCGTCTCACCCACCACCACGACCACCTGCGACCCCCGCATCGCATCGAGAATCTCCTCCCTCCGCCGCGAAACCGGCAGGTCTGGATAAGTGATATTCAGGGCCACTCAATAATCCCTCACCCCAAATCCCGCAAGCCCCGCATCAACGTAGCCGAAAGCTCTAGAGGCTTTCGGAATCTCAACCTAAGGAAGGGCTGTCTCCAAACTGCCCCCTCAGCAAATTTCTCTCTTCTCCTAATTTCCTGCTAATCACAAACAAATTAGCAAGAAGTATTGCTAAAAGCCAATTTCCTGCTAATTTTATACCAATTAGCAAGAAATGAAGATCCTACAAACACCTCCTAGCTGGGAGAAAATACTCGCATCCGCAGGGACTTTCGATCGGTCCATCGAAATCATGCATTGTGCCAGCAAGGAAATTGCGGACACAGATCGCTATCTCCACTGGGAGGAACTGAGGCACAGATCCGGAAACTCTCAGTTCTCAGCTCAGGAAAAATGGGCGTCCTTGAAGAGCAGCAGAGCCACCAAATCGCAGAAAATCCCGCTGACAGACTCCAAGGGCCGGAAGTTCCATTTCTTTCTAACCCAGAAAATGTTCCAGCTTCTCCATCAAGTAGATATGCAAGCAGGGGGCGGAGTATCCGCACCACCAGAAATCACCACACCGGACAGTCGGGATCGATACTATATTTCTTCTCTCATTGAAGAGGCCATCACTTCTAGCCAGCTGGAAGGAGCCATCGTCACTCGCTCTCAAGCTAAGGATATGCTTCGCACAAATCGCAAGCCCATTGATGAGAATGAACAGATGGTTCTCAACAATTTTCTCACCATGAAAAAACTGAGAAAACTCAAGAACTCCGATCTCACTCCAGAGCTAATTCTCGAAATCCACCGGGAAATATCCTCTGGAACCCTCGAAACACCATTCGACGAAGGCCGCTTCCGTAACGCCACGGATCAAGTCCGAATCGAAGACATAGAAAGCGGAGAAGTCTTCCACACTCCTCCCTCAGCAAAGGGACTTCCAGATCGGATTCAAGAACTCTGCGATTTTGCGAATGATCCCGCCATGACTGGTTATTTACACCCAGTCATTCGTTCCATCATCCTACACTTCTGGCTAGCATATGAGCACCCTTTTATCGACGGGAACGGCAGAACCGCTCGCGCCCTTTTCTACTGGTCGATGTTGAAACACGACTTCTGGCTTTTCGAATTCATCTCGATCTCTCAGCAAATTCTCAAAGCCCCAAAAAAATACTACCGAGCTTTTCTCTACACCGAAACCGACGATAACGATCTCAACTACTTCCTGCTACATCAACTCCAGATTCTTAATCAATCCATGGAGTCCTTGCATGACTATATCGCTCACAAGCAAGCCGAACTCGAGTCCCTCCGCCAAACCATAAGTCCCTCCCTTGGCTTCAACCATCGCCAGCTCGCCCTCATCCGCAACGCAGCTAGTAATCCCAGAGCCATCTACACCGTGGTAAGCCATCGCACGAGCCATAACATCGCAACACAAACAGCCCGTACCGACCTCCAAGAACTCGAAGAAAAAGGACTTCTAAAACGCCAAAAAATTAGCAAAGCATTTCAGTTCTCGCCTACAGACGATTTCACAGAATGTCTTAAGAACCTCTCTCTCTAGAGCACTCGAAATCTCAACCCAAGGAAGGGCTGTCTCCAGACTGCCCACCTTCAAACGGAAAATTTTTTAACGCAGATTTCAAAGGATTAAGCGCAGATTACGCAGATTTTTTTGCCCACCCTCGACCAAGCCAATTACCCATTCTGTAATCGTCCATTCGTTCATTTCTTCCCCAACTTCCTCTCCATCATCGCCACCGTTCCCTCCCATTCCGCTTCACTCAACTGATGTTTCGGGATCAAAAAATACGCGCGCTCCGTCGGGAAAAGCAGAATCATCTCATCCGTTTTCGTCCACCTGAGAAACTCCCCCCACGGCTTCTTCACATAACCATTCTTATGCTCGATTCCGAAGTGTTCCTCCTCCACCGTGCAGCTTAACTCACTCTGAATCTCAATCTGCTGACGATACAACTTCCGCGTCCGCGCCGGGAACTGCACGAACCACTTGTAAAAAAGCACCACCCCCAAAAACACCACAAAACCCAGTTGAAACGCCCCTCCCAAACCCGCCGACCGACTCGTAATCCAAAACATCAAGGCCGACAAAATCACAAAATACGGCAGCGCAAAACGCAACAACCA
>CALDZJ010000079.1 GCA_937944055.1 uncultured Verrucomicrobiales bacterium
CCTAAGTCTTCGGGAGGCCCATGTAGATGAGACCGGATCCGGAGTCGAGCAAGGCCGCCCCGGTGCTGAGGAAGTCCATCCCTAGAATGCCATCGACGGGTCGACCATTGCCATCGCGGAAGTATTGGCGCACTTGAGATAATGGAGCCACCGAAAGGTCGAAGACTGAGATCTTAACCTCTCCAAATTGGAGGTTCTCGAGCCGAGCATGCCGCAGGGCGATTCGATCACCGGAGGCATCGATCATGCGAGAGTTTGTCGCTCGGCTCGGGATGTTAAAGCGCTGGAAGCTTTCGGCAGCCATGACGGACACCTCAGCACCCGTGTCAACCACCCAAGAAACGCGCACCCCTTGCAAGCGGCCTTCTAGAATGAGGTGCGGAAGGCGACCGGCCGTTCCAAGCTTGAGGGTTTTTTTTCCTAATCCAGAGCGCTCACCTAGCCCGAGTAGGCGGGGATTGCGTGCGCGCTCGGAGCGCGGTCCGGGGACCCACATCCGTGCCGCTGGGATATCGATCAAAGCCCCCGTGGCAGAAAGGGCATCCAGCCCCACTTGCCCAGCATAGCTACTGGTGGAAGTCTTACGCCCGGGAGAGGGAGCGATCGTAAAGGGAAAGCGTCTCGCAATCATGGAGCCGATTTGGAGTGAGCCAAAGCCGCGCCCACTTGAGATTTCACGCCCCAGCGCTCCTCGCGTGATGACTTTGACCCCATCGCTCTGGCGCAGCCCCACCGAGGAGGCGAGCTTCTTATCAATGTCGGTGCTGTTGGCGCCGGAATCTATAAGGAAGCGCATCGGCGCATCATTCACCTTAAAAACGGCAGAAAAGCGCGAGTCCCCCGCCACTTTCTGCAGCGGCACCGCCTCATAACCCAGTCCTTGAAGGCGACTCGCACGGGTCCCGCTTAAGCTAGGCACCACAGAACACTGAGTCAGAAAAAGACAGGCCAACAAGGCTGCCAAAAGAGGGGCGCTAATACGTTTCATGAGGGGTTCCTGAAAACAATAAGCAATCCCCCCGCCCCTGCAACCTCGCATTTGCGCCATGCCATAAAGCTACCAAGCGGAGCCGACTTCCCAAGTTTCTAGCATCTCTTCCGGACAGTCATCAAGAAAGCGCGAGGGCCGCGTGATAATATCGCCCGTGTAGCTCTTGGGATTAATCTGGGGATAGGTGAGGTAGAGCTCATCCTTCGAGCGGGTCAAAGCGACATAAAAGAGCCGCCGCTCCTCCTCGAAGCTGTCTTGGTCATCTGCCTCCAATACGCGGCCATTAGGAAACATGCCATCCGTCATCCAAATCAGGAAAACAACTTTCCATTCCAGCCCCTTCGCTTGGTGAATGGAGGATAGGACCACTTTTTCATCATCCTTCGCCGCTTGACTCCCACTCGGCTCACCATCGGCGGAACTCATCAGAGAAAGCTGGCCGAGAAGCTCCAGAATATCATCGAAGCTCTCGGAGTAGAGAATGAGCTGCTCGATGTCTTGGCGCCGATTATCATAGTTCTCAAAACTCGCCTTCATATAGTCATCATAGACTCCCTCCAGAATACTCGTGATCATTTCCGCCGGACGAGCGTAGCCGTCACCGATCACTAATTCATCGAGCGTGTAGCAAAGCTGTTCCCAATCCTTCTTCGCCTTGGCAGGAATGGAAAACTTCAGCAGATGATCCGAGAAGCGTGCGGGAGCTTCTTCATCTCGAGAGATTCCGACCTTTAACCAAGCACGCCATAGCTTCGTCGCGGTGGCCGCCCCCACGCCGGGCAATAGGAGACAAAATCTCTTAAAACTCACCTCATCCCGCCGATTCGTAGCGAAGCGTAAAAAGGCCGCAATGTCTTTAATGTGGGCTTGTTCAAAAAACCTCAAGCCGCTGGTAATCTCGAATGGAATGTCCCGCGAGGTGAGCTCCATCTGGATTTCCAAACTCTGATGGTGCGCTCGATAAAGGACGGCCATTTCCTCCATCTCGATGCCCTCATCTCGTAGCTCCAGAATGCGCTGCGCGATGAAGTTCGCCTGCGATCTAGGATCTTCTAAAGGCACCAAAGCCGGAACCATTGACCCACCGGGCCGCGCCGCTTGGAGAGTCTTCTTGAACTGCTTCTTATTTGCCGAGATCGCAGCGTTCGAGAGACTCAGCACCTCCGGCACACTGCGGTAATTCGTCTCAATCTTGTAAACCGTGGCATCGGGATAACGATCCGGAAAGGAGAGGATATTATCCATATCCGCGCCGCGCCACGAGTAGATCGACTGCGCATCATCCCCCACCACCATGACGGAATTCTGCGGCTGAGCGAGGAGATGAATGAGTTCACTCTGAACCGCATTCGTATCCTGATACTCATCCACGAGGAGGTATTGGAAACGCTTTTGGTAGAGCGCGCAAAGATCCTTGTTCTTCTTCAGAAGCTTGAGCGGAAGAATGAGGAGGTCATCAAAATCCACCGAATTGGTATCGAGCTTCTTCTTCGTATAAGCCTCCCCCACCTGCGCGATTTCTGCGGCCCATTCCTCGAAGTAAGGGTAACGGAGCTCGATGAGTTCCTCAAGATTCACCCCCGTATTCTCAACAAGTGAGAAAATGGTGATGAGGACATCAGCCTTCGGGAAGCGGCGTTGCTTGGTGTCGATCTCACACTCCGCGACCACCGTGTTCATGAGTGATTTTTGATCATCGCGATCCATGATCGAGAAAGAACGAGTGAGCCCTAACTCATCGGCATGACGGCGCAGAATCCGATTCCCAATCGCATGAAAGGTCCCACTCCAAAGGTCCGTGAGATCCAGCGGAATGAGCTCGCGCACCCGCTCCATCATCTCCTTCGCCGCCTTATTAGTGAAAGTCAGCAAAAGAAGATTCTTGGGATCAATTCCCTGATCCAAAAGATAAGCGACCCGATAAGTCAGGGTGCGCGTCTTCCCAGATCCCGCTCCCGCGATCACCAAAGCGGGACCAGGTGGAGAACTGACCGCCGCATATTGCTGCTCGTTCAGCTCCGCCTGATAATCGATTCCCGAGACGCCCTT
>CALDZJ010000080.1 GCA_937944055.1 uncultured Verrucomicrobiales bacterium
TCACATGGTAGCAGCAAGAACGGTCCTCAAAGACAAAACGCCGCCTCTTTCCTTGTCCAAAATTCGGCGCCTTCAAAGCAATTCCGCCCAACATCTTCCCCGTCAAACAATCCAGCTTCTCCAAATCTGACATCTCCGCTATCCCTTCATTCTTCATAACTTCAGCCCCCTCCATGCCCCAAAAACCCCCGCCCGTCAAGACTGGTTGCCTGTCACCTAATTTTGTCACCTAATTTTGTCACCTAATTTTTGTTACCTAATTTTCTTTTTCCCAATTTTAGTCTATTTAGAGAGCGGCTACGATTTGAGCGTGGTCAGACGACCTATTAAACGAGTTATTGAGTTGCGACGTCTGCATGCGCAAGGAGCCAACTCTTTATATGAGAGTGCTTGACTAAACTGGGGTCCTCGCGGAGCAATTTTTCAGCAATCTCCCGGACTTCGCGAATCAGCGCGGTGTCGGCGAGAAATTCGACGAATCTGAGCCCCCCTATTCCACTCTGGCGGGTTCCCAAGATTTCACCAGGACCCCGAATCCTTAAATCTTCTTCCGCAATCTTAAAGCCATCGATTGTTCCAGCGAGAATGTTTAATTTCTCGAGAGCTTCAGGTTTTTTGCCATCTGTCACGAGCACGCAGTAGCTCTTATGTTCTCCCCTGCCAATCCGCCCACGAAGCTGATGCAGCTGAGCGAGACCAAAGCGCTCGGCATTAAAAATAACCATCACATTAGCATTTGGGACATCCACCCCAACCTCGATCACGGTAGTGGCGACAAGAACCTCAGACTTTCCATCGCGAAAACGCGCCATCACGGAGTCCTTCTCCTCCGCGGGCATTTTACCGTGTAGGAGATCGACCTCAAAATGCTTGAAGCGTTTTTGCCATTTGGGATACTGCTCGATCACCGAGGCGGCTTTGACTGAGTCACTCTCCTCCACCAAGGGATAGACAAGGTAAATTTGCCTCCCCTCTTCTAGCTGGCTAGAGAGAAATTTTGTCATCTCACTCACCTTCGGCTTCACGCGTACGCCAGAAATAATCGTCCCCCGCCCTGCCGGAAGTTCATCTAAGACAGACACATCAAGGTCTCCATAAATGGTTAAAGTCAGAGTGCGGGGAATCGGAGTCGCCGTCATCACCAGCACATCTGGCATGACTCCGCGTTGGATCAATTTCCCACGCTGCGCTACTCCGAATTTATGCTGCTCATCGACCACCACCAGGCCAAGGTCATGAAACTCGACCTTATCATAAAGTAAGGCATGCGTTCCAATGATCATTTGAGCGTTTTGAACTTCCTCCCGCCGATCCCCAGTCGCCAGCCCCACCGTGACGCCTAAAGGGGTGAGCCATTTTAAAAAAGTTAAGTAGTGCTGCTCGGCTAAAATTTGAGTGGGAGCCATGAGCGCGGCTTGGCATCCCGAATCGACCGCGAGGAGCATGGCACACATCGCTACAAAGGTTTTACCGCTGCCCACATCCCCTTGGAGTAGCCGGTTCATGGGGCGATGAACGCGCATGTCGGCTAAAATTTCCTTCACACTTCGCTTCTGAGCATCTGTGAGATCAAAGGGTAGAGATTGGTAAAATTCTTTTAAAAGGGTCGTTTGCTTTCCTAAGATTCGACCGCTCAAATCAGCATGACGAGCGCGCCGCCATAAGACGCGAAGCTGTTGCAGAAAAAATTCCTCCTTCGCGAAGTAGCGCCTCGCCGCTTCCGTTTGAGCGATTTCCTCTGGGAAATGGACTTCCCGAAAAGCCTCAATCCTGGGGTAGGTGGGGTCGACATCATGCAGCGGAACGAAAGAACTCTCCTCCGCAACTTCAAGCGCACTATAAATCAGCTCGCGCAATCTACGCTGGGTAACCCCGCTAATATTGCGATACACAGGAACGATCCGTTCTAAATGAATGCCACGTGACTCCTCAGAGACGACCTCAAATTCGGGATGATCGATCACGATTCCACCCGCATGTTCTTTTGGATTTCCATAAAGAACCACTTCATGTCCCGTCGCTAGGACCTTCTGCATAAAGGGCATATTAAACCAACGGCAAGTGATGCGCGAAAGACCGCCGCCTCCATGATCCTCCACCACTGCTTCATAAAAACCCTTCCCTCCAAAGCCTCTCCTTTGCGTGTCAATGACGAGCCCCTTTAGACAAACTGCCACTCCGCCAGCCGCCGCAGGAAAGGCATCGAAACGCCGCCGGTCCTCATATCGTTTAGGCAGCCAATCTAATAAATCCCTGAGAGTCTTAAGCCCCCCCAACTGTAACGCCTCCCACTCCCGGCCGCGCATCCCGGCCAGCTCAGCCAGTGACTCACTCGCCTTCATCTTCCGGCTCCGCCGCCGGGCGGACATTTTGAATACTAATCTGGACACTCACGCGGCCTCTAAAAACATTCCGATCGACCGTGAAGGTGACATCCCACGGGGGATCGGGTAGCTCATTTGCACCACCTCCGAAAAAGATCGCATCCCGCTCTTCATACCCTTGGCGCAGGAATAAACGCAGATGATTATTCTTCAGCCTGCGCGGAGACTCCGTGAGCCAGACGTTACGCGCCATGAAAACCGGCTGCGGATTCCCACTCCCGAAGGGCTGCAAGAGCTCATAGCTGGACAAGAAATCGAGTGATAAATCCCCCAGCTCTACCTCTGCATCGACATGCACCTTTGCGGCCAAATCTTCATCACAACAGCCCTCCTCAACAAATTTCACAAAACTCTCCCGAAAAGCAGGGATGGAATCTTCATGAATGCTCAAGCCAGCTGCCATATAGTGACCACCACCTGCGATGAGGTGCTCACGGCCATTTGAAATGGCTTCGACGAGAGAAATCCCCGCGATACTACGGCCACTTCCCTTCCCGATCCCGTTCTCATCGATCGAGATCACAAAAACCGGTTTATGATACATCCGCATCAAACGTGATGCCACGATCCCTACCACTCCGGCGTGCCAAGCCCTAGAGCCCACCACGATGACTGGCTCATCTTTCACCTCTTCTAACATCGCCATCGCTTCCGCAAAAATCGCCTGCTCTAACTGCTGGCGGCCCTTATTAAAACGCTCTAATTCATCTGCTAAATCAGTGGCCTCATTTTTGCAGTTCGTCATCAGTGTTTCCAGTGCCTGCTCCGGCTGATCCATGCGCCCTGCCGCATTCAGGCGTGGCCCAATGCGGAAGCCAATATCTGAGCTACTTAATTTTCCTTCTGTTCCGGTGAGTTTTAAAAGTGCCCGCAAGCCAGGTCGCTCCGCCTTTTCTAAGAGACGTAAGCCATGCCGCACCAAGAGACGGTTCTCATCAACCAAGGGAACAATGTCCGAGATCGTGGCCACTGCCACCAAGTCCAGGACGCTTTTCAAATCGAACTCCTCCAGCGTGCGGGTCTTCAAAAGGGCGTGTGCCAATTTAAAAACCACCCCAGCTGCGCAGAGGTATTCACGCCGATCACCCGAGGCCTTGGGATTGACCAAAGCCACACAGTCTGGGCGCCCCTCTGGGCCCATTTCATGGTGATCCACCACCACGGTATCGATCCCCTCAGCCTTGAGTGAAGAAATCGCACTATTAGAAACAGTGCCACAATCAACTGCTAAAAGAAGGTCCGGCTTACCACACTCTGTGAGGCAGCGTTCTAGTCCTCCTCCGCTCAAGCCGTATCCTTCACTACTGCGGCGCGGAATGAAGGAGTAAGGCCGTGCCCCATAGGCCTCCAAGACAGTGCGCAAAATCGCGATCGAGCTCACACCATCGACATCATAATCACCATAAATGCAAATTCTCTGCCCCCCATCGATCGCTTCAAAAACCCGCGCCACGGCGAGTTCGATTTCTGGAATCTCAAAGGGATCACTAAGCTCGGCGAGCTTTGGGCGTAAAAAAGGAGCGACCTCTGCTTCCTCAATGCCGCGCTGGGCAAGCAGCCGCCCTAAGATCTTTGGCATTCCTTCAGGAACGAGATTCTCCCATCCTGCTGGCGCTTCGCGGAGAATCCACTGCACCTCTTTTTCCTTTTGGCTCAAGGGTTCTTAGGACTCGCCTTTAATATACTTGAGGACATCACTCACCTTTGGGAAAGCCATCTTCCCCTCCGGATCAGCAATCGTAAAAACCAGACGCGCGCTCTTCCCATGAGCCAGCACGCTCATGAGGTAAGTTCCAGGCTGGAGGGCTTCATTTTTCAAAGTCGCCACCAGCGCTAATTGATCAGAATTCGCGGCAAAGATATTAAAAGGCTCTTTGTCATCCAGAACCGTTCCATCTCGCTGACAGAGATAGGCGCTAGCGATGAGCATCTCCGCCTTCGCCTCGATTTTCACCAAAGCATCAGCCGAGACAGGATCTTTCACGACCGCAAAAAATTCATTCAAGGGATCCACCACCGCCTCCTGCTCGCCGACCATCACTTTGAAAGGGTAGAACACCGGCCGCTTCTCATCCCCGTGGGCCGCTGAGCCTATCACGGCCAGCCACACCCAGAGGGGCTTTAAAAGATCATATAATTTCATGACATAAGACTGACAGGCTTCTCAAGCACCCGCAAGAGAAAGACCAGTTCATCGCACGCAAACCCATCTCTTAAACCGCAAGTCCCCCTATAAAAAGAAGGCAGATCGTCTGGCAGCCAGTCTTCAGATCTTGCTGTAAATTCCCCGTGCAGATCATCACGACTCCCCTACTATTGCCTTATGAAATCAACTCATCGAGTCGCGATCATTGGCGGTGGCTTTGCAGGCCTTCATTGCGCTCAAGCACTCGCAAATGATGAGCGCTTTAGCGTGACTTTAATCGACCAGCAAAATCATCACCTCTTCCAGCCGCTGCTCTATCAAGTCGCCACCGCTTCGCTCTCTGCCGTAGACATCGCCCGCTCCCTGCGTGCGATCCTTGGCAAGGCGCGTAACGTCTCTGTCCTGCTCGATACCGTGACCGCGATCGACTCCGCGCAACATGAAATCACCTGTGAGCACGGCACGTATTCATACGATAGTCTCGTCATCGCCGCTGGGGCGCGCAGCTCTTACTTCGGCAAGGATGAATGGGCTAAATACACCTTCGGGCTAAAGAGCTTAGAGGACTCCCGCCAGATTCGCCATCAAGTGCTCAACGCGCTGGAACGAGCGGAACGGTGTGACGACCCCGAGGAACAGAGACGCCTCATGACCGTGGCAATCATCGGTGGCGGCCCGACGGGAGTCGAGCTAGCCGGAGCCTTCTCAGATCTCGTGCGCCGCGCTCTGAAGACTGATTATCGGCGGATCGACCTCAATGACTTCCGCATCATTCTCATCCAATCGGGCGAGCGCCTCCTTAAAAGCTTCGCCGAGGAACACTCCAAATATACCTTAGAAAGGCTCCAAGAGCTGGGCGTGGAAGTGATTCTAGGTCCCCGCGTCGATCAGATCGAAGAGGGCTATCTGCACCTCAATGACGGACAAGAAATCAAGGCTGAAACCCTCATCTGGGCCGCTGGAGTAGCGGCCTCTCCTCTCACAGCCTCACTCGATTGTCCCCGTGATCGTGGTGGACGGATCGAAGTTGAGCCCTCGCTCGCGGTTCCGGGGCATCCTCATATTTTTGCCGCTGGTGATCTCGTCACCCTCACCGATCCAGATGGGAAAACTGTCCCCGGCTTGGCCCCCGCTGCCATGCAAATGGGCCAACACATTGCGAAGGTCCTAAAAGAAGATCAGCGCCTCCAGAAAACTCGCTACGCCGAGCGTTACCAAAGCCTGCGGCCAGCTTACCGCTTCCGCGATAAAGGGATCATGGCGATCATTGGAAAGAACGCCGCGGTGGCGCAAACCGGGAAGATGAAGCTCAAGGGCTTCCCGGCTTGGTTAGCCTGGCTCTTCATCCACTTGGCCTTCCTCATCGGCTTTCGGAATAAACTCGCCGTCCTCCTCTCTTGGGCATTTTCATACCTTTTCGATAAACCCGCCGCGCGAGTCTTCTCGATTTCTAGAGGCATCTGTAAAGACGACGAGCCGCAGTGATCTGACCGCTACTTCTTAAAAGCGCTGTGATTTTCATCTCCCCCGCTGAGGATGTATGCGACGAGATCGAGAACCTCCTCCTTCTTCAACATCATGAGGAGATTCGGAGGCATCATTGAGACCTTGCTCGGCTCGATGCTCTCCACTGACTTACGGTCAATATTCACCCGCTGATTGGGGTCACTCAGATCGGTGTTAATGGTCACGGTATCTCCACTGAGATTTACCACCACTCCGCTGAGGGTCTCGCCATTTTTCCGAGTCACAATGATGGGGGCAAACTGTTCATTAATCTCCTTGCTGGGATTGATGATTTGATCGAGGAGATCATGTGGGCTGTATCGCCCACCGGCTCCTGTTAAATCAGGGCCAGTCATACCGCCCGCATTCCCGAAGCGGTGGCAGGCGTAGCAAGCCGTAGCGGCGAACATTTGCTTCCCCTTCACGTAGTCCCGTCCCTTCATGCCATTTTGCGCAGCTTCGCTAAGGTCCTCCAACTTCCACATCGTGGGCGTCCGACCCACGAAGATCTCACCGGATAACTCGATCGCACTCTTGCGCACGGGCTTCTTCGCGATCAATTCAGCGTGCTCTTTTTTCTCTGCCTCCGTGAAGCTGGCCAAGGAGTCATTGCGGATGAACTCGATGAATTTCGTAAAACTCGCACCGCCATTATAGTTCGCCGCTTTTAGGAACCATTCCAGCTGTTGTTTGCGCAACTCACTCGTCCAGCCCGTCTTCAAAAAACGGATGCTCCGAGCATATTCCATTTGCGGCTCCTGACTCGGTGCGGCTTGAATAAGAGCCATCGCTTTCGCGGCAGTATTGGGAGCCTGTAAATAGGCGAGAATCTCGGTCAAAAGCCAATTCTCCTCAAAGCTCGTCGCAGGATATGCGGCATCCAATTTCGTGGAAATTTGATCGAGCACCGCCTTCTCCGGATCACCGAAACGGACAAGAACGATCTGGATGAGACGTGCATAAGAAAGGCGATCCACCTCAGCGAGAGAAGCGTAATCATGTTTTAAAAGGGCCGTTAAAATCGCGTCCCGAGTGGCGGTGTTCTCTTTGGAACCCTCTCGTTTCGTAAGTGCGAGGAGAGCCTCGATTTGCGCGAGGGGCTTCGCTTCACTGAGAGCCTTCTCTTTCCACTGCGCAACAGGCTGATGCTCTAGAGCAATGCGCGCCGCCGAGCGGATAAAGCGGTCCTCATGCCCCAGATGTGGCCATATCGTAGCGATCGCTTCAGGAGCGACTCTTCCGTGAAAGGCCTCTAAACTTTTGCGCAGTTCGTGCAGAGGGAACTTTTTTATTTCTGCCTTTTTCGCATCGATCAAGTCGCTGCTTTCATCCCCCCGGTAGCTCACACGGTAGAGACCAGATTGGACGCGGCGGCCACCAATCGCGAAATACATCGCCCCATCTGGGTGAATGATGGCATCCGTGACGGGGAGTGGGCCTCCGGTTACGAACTCCTCCTTCGTCGCTGAATAGCTGCCCCCTTCTGGCGTGAGGTGAACGGCATAGATTTTTCCCCAGCTCCAATCGAGCACGTAGAGAGCTTCTTGATACTTTGCGGGGAACTTTGCGCCGTAACCGAAGACTGTGCCGGTCGGCGATCCAGGCCCGATGTTGAGAGTCGCAGGAAGATTATCAAAGTAGAACTCGGGGTATTTTCCAGCTCCATGACGCCAACCATATTCCCCGCCGCTGAGGACGTGATTCACGCGTGTTGGACGATACCATGGGGTATTAAAGTCATACTCCATATCAGCGTCATAGGTGAAGAGGTCACCATTGCGATTCAAGCTAGCATCGAAGATATTGCGAAAACCATTCGCGAAGGTTTCGAAGTTTCTCCCATCTGGATCGACGCGATAAATAAAGCCACCAGGCGCGAGGCGGTCGCGATTGTGGCCGCGGCCATCAGGCATCCTTGGGAGCAGGTGATCATCCCCCCAAGTCCCCATTGCGGGAGAAGTCTCAGCCACCTCTGTGGGGTCCACATTATTTCCGCAAACAAGAAAGAGGCCTTTTTTGTCTGGTGTCAGGACAATGGCGTGGACTCCATGATCGCCGCGCGACTCAAGGGCCCGGAGTTTTTCTATCTTATCGAGTTCATCATCGCCATTACTATCAGTGATCCGGTAAAGGCCGCTCTCGATTTTCCGCTCATAGTCATTGACGGCCACATAGAGGGCATCAAAGGCAAAGAGCATGCCATTCACGGCCCGAATCTCCAGCGGAAGTTTCTTGATATCACTCGGCTGAAGGACCTCCCCCGCAGCGGGCGGAGTGAAGCGGTAGAGCCCACCATATTGATCACTGGCATAGATCCTCCCCTGATCATCATTGCAGAGATTGACCCATGAACCCTGCTGGCCGCCCGGCACCGAGTAGAGAAGCTCCACTTCAAAGCCCTCCGGCTTCGTGATGTT
>CALDZJ010000081.1 GCA_937944055.1 uncultured Verrucomicrobiales bacterium
TGCACCCGCAGTAACGAAACCTGCACCCGCCGCAACGAAACCTGCACCCGCCGCAACGAAACCTGCACCCGCCGCACCCGCACCCGCACCCGCACCCGCACCCGCACCCGCTGCACCCGCACCCGCCTCCCCCGCGCAAGAGCAGGAACAAGAGCAGGAACAGACCCAGGAAGACCTGCCTGAAATCAAGCCCCTCCTCGGCTCTGCCGAAGGGGAAGACACCAAAGCTGCGATCGCTTCACAATCAGACGGAGAGCCCGAAGAACTCGCCCCACGCTATCACCGCCAGAGCGATGATGCAGAAGCCCCCAGCGAGCGCTCGCTCAAGAAAAAGGCCGCGCACGAGCGCCTCGTCGCCTGCTTCGAGTGTGGCGATGCCCACGTCGCCAACGCTCGCGCCAACTCTACCCAATGCCGCAAATGCGGCCGCCTCATCTCCCTCCAAGA
This sequence comes from uncultured Verrucomicrobiales bacterium, assembly GCA_937944055.1. Lineage (GTDB taxonomy): Bacteria > Verrucomicrobiota > Verrucomicrobiia > Verrucomicrobiales > Akkermansiaceae > SW10. Next base: position 448 of record CALDZJ010000081.1, read on the forward strand.
TCAACACATCAAAGAACCGTGGAGTAGCCGCATCCAAACACGCGGTAACGTCTACATTCACAAAAAAGGCATCGTCTCCGGTGCCTCCATCCAGTGCCATAACCTCGTCGTCGAGGGAGACTTCACCGGCAGCGCCGAGTGCTCCGGCGACCTCACCCTAAGACGCCACGGCAAAATCGTAGGAAACGTGATCTGTGACCGCCTCCTCGTCGAAAAGCGCGCCAAAGTCGAGTTCCTCAACCTCGTCGAAATGAACGAATGTAAGATCGATGGCATCGTCACCGGGAACATCTCCTGCCGCGGACTGCTCGCCCTTGAAAAGAAGGCCACCCTCACCGGGAACATCCGAGTCGGCAGCCTCACCGTTGCCGATGGCGCAAAGCATAGTGGGCAGATTCAGATGGGCGCTTTTTAATTCTGGCCTTCCCCCCACCAATCTCGGAAAGTCTCCCCATGTCAAACGAGCCCGTTCTGGATCTAAAAAAAGATATTCTGCGCCTTAAAAAAGAACGCAACGCCGTAATCCTCGCCCACAACTACCAAATCGGCCCCATCCAAGACATTGCCGATTACGTCGGAGACTCCTTAGGCCTCGCCTATAAAGCGCAAGAAGCAGATGCCGATGTCATCGTCTTCTGCGGCGTCCACTTCATGGCAGAAACGGCCAAGATCCTCAACCCCGGCAAAACAGTCGTCCTCCCTGATAAAGATGCCGGTTGCTCGCTCGAACAAGCCTGCCCAGCAGATCAACTCGAGGCCTTCCTCAAGGAAAACAAAGATAAAAACTACTACGTCATCGCCTACATCAACTGCTCCGCCGGAGTCAAAGCTCTTTGCGACGTCATCTGCACCTCGGGCAATGCCCCACGCATCGTCGAACAAGCCCCACAAGACCGTCCCATCCTCTTTGTCCCGGATGAGAACCTCGGCCAGTGGGTCATCGAGCAAACCGGCCGGAAAATGGACCTTTGGAAAGGAAACTGCTACGTCCACGTCGAGTTCACCCGTGAATCGATCCAGAAGATCAAAGACGAGCACCCAGATGCCGTCGTCGTCGCCCACCCCGAGTGCACCAAAGCCGTCCGCCTTCTCGCCGATGAAGTTTGCTCCACCGAGAAAATGGTCCACTTCTGCCGTGAAACCCCCGCACAAAACGTCATCGTAGTCACCGAGTCCGGGATGCTCCACCGCATCCAGAAAGAAGTCCCAGAGAAGAACCTCATCGCCGGCCCCACCGACCATTGCGCCTGCGCTGATTGCCGCTACATGAAGATGAACACCCTCGAAAAATTACACGCTTGCCTCGACAAACTCACCCCACAGGTCGAACTTCCTGAAGAAGTGCGCGCCAAAGCGGAAGTCTCCCTCCTGCGCATGCTTGAACAATCAAAGTAATCTCCCTAGCCGCACCCCACTCAACTTTCATCCAACCAAAACCCCAATTCTCGTGAAAAATCCCTTCTCCCTCCTCCTTGCCTTACTCTTACTCAGCCCCTCATTCCTGCTCGCTGCGCCTAAGATCGCCACCTTTGACATCACCAAGGCCATGGAATCTCATCAAGGCAATAAAGATGATGTTGCAGCATTCCAAGCCGCCCGAGAGAAACTCCTGAAAGACCCACGCAAGGTTGCGCTTGATGAAATGACTCCTAAAATTCAGGCCCTCCAAGCGAAAATGCAAGAGGTTGCCCCGAACTCCGAAGAGCAAGCCAATCTCACGGAAATCGCAAAATCTGCTGCGGAAAATTTTAATGACCTCAGCAATCAATGGAGAGAATTCGCGACCGAGACATCAAAAAAACTCACCACGACCTTAGTCAACGCCACCAATAAGAGAAACAGCGAAATCATCGCCATCGCCCATAAGATCGCAGAATCTCAGGGCTTCGATTGGGTCATTGAAACGAGTGGAGACACCAACTCCAGAATGCCGGTCGTCCTCTACCTGCGAAACCATACCGACATCACAGATGCGGTCATCAAGGAACTCGAAAAAGCCTTCCCCCCAGCCGAGTAAATCGGCCCATCTGCCCCCTCACACCCCCCTCAAAAAAACATGGAAACTCTCCAAACCCTCCTCTTCACGCCCTTTGCTGGCGGCTTACTCCTCGGCCTCCTCATCGCCTTCTTCACTTGGAAGTCCGCCTTCAGCACACGCCGTAATCTCAAACGTGACATCAAGCGGATCGAAGAGGAAAGCCGTGACCTCCAACAACACCTCAACACCCAGCTCAAGGTGAATGCCGAGGGCAATGAGAGCCTTCAAAAAAAGCTCGAAGAAATGCGTGAGCAAAATGAAACCCTCCGCGTCAATAACTCGACTCTTCAACATAAGCCCGGGCGTGCTGAATTACGCCAACTCACCATCATCGAGAACGCCATCGGGCTGATGCGTGAGCAGGCCCCAGGCTTCGCGCAAGCTTGGGAAAAGGCAGTTCGCCAAGCAGAGGTCGACTATGAATCTTCCGAAAGCGGACTGAAGAAACTAGTCCGCAAGGTGCTTCCCACCCTCGGCACCACCGCATCGAGCCACGAAGACGAGCTCGAGAAAGAGGCCTAAATTTTCAGACCTTCACAACTCTGAATCCTCCCCTTCTCACGAGGACTCAGGATGAAATTCCCGCCACTCCCCGGGCCCTAAATCAGAGGGGAGTTCTTGCGTCCCGATCGCCTCACGGTGCAGCTGAGTCACCCTTAAATCGTAACGCGCAAACATCCGCTTAATCTGGTGATGCTTCCCCTCATAAATCGTTAGCCGACACTCCTGCGGACTCAGTAAATCAAGCAGCGCTGGCTCCGTCATCACCTGCTCTTTCGCGAACCACATCCCAGCCTGTAAGCCCGAGATCACCTCCTCGCCCATCACCCCATCCAGCCCCACGAGGTATCGCTTGCCCACCTTCTGCTCCGGCGCGGTCAATGACTCCGAGTATGCGCTATCATTTGTCAAAATGACCAAGCCTGAGGTGTAACGATCTAGCCGCCCCGCCAAGTGAAGCTCCCCCGCCCATTCTTGATCCACCAGATCAGTCACCGTCACATGCTCCTCATCAAGTGTGGCACTCACCACACCCCGCGGCTTATGCAGCATGACATAGCGCGGCCTGCGGTCTTGCACCACCTCTCCAGCCAGCTCGACACGATCGAACTTCCCGATCACCAGCCCTCCCCGCTCCGCCCGCTCCCCATTTAAGAGCACCTCGCCATTCTTAAAAAATTCCCTCGTTCTGCGCTTCCCAGTCCCAGCCCACTTCCCCACCAATCGATCTAAACGCATCGCTAACCTACGAGATCACCAATACTCCCGAAGCCGGGCTCAAAAAGACGCCGGAAAGTCCGCGCCGCATATCCATCAGTCATCCCCGCGAGAAAATCACAAATCAAGCGAGCCCGTTCCTCCGGCTGCTCCGCCGCCGCGATCTCTGCGGCATCAGCCTCGGGAAGGAGCGCAAAGTCCTGCCCATCGATCGCCTCGCCCAGCACGTAGCGCTTCTCTAACACCTCCCAGAGCCGCCGCAGCATGTAGCTCCCCTTATGCTCCAGTTGCTTCAATTGGGGAGAGAGGAACACCACCTCGTATGCCAAAGCCTTAAACAGCTCACTCTCCGCGCGCACCTCCTCATCAATCACCAACTCCAAGGAATAGCGGTGACTCGCCGCGCTCAAAAAATTCGTTGCCTTCACCAAATGAGCCGCCTGAATAAAGCGCCCGATTTGTTTCCCCACGAAGGGCTCGATGCGCTGCCCACGGATCGCCTTAAGAAGACTGCCTAGAGCCGTCCCCTCATCAGGCCGCAGCCCTTTCTTCTCGGCCCAGCGCTCGATCCTCTCCACCGTGAGAAAGCCCGCCTTCACACTATCGGCCAGATCATTTAAGGAATAAGCCGTATCATCAGCCCAGTCCATCACCTGACACTCGATCGATTTAAAAGCATCTCTCACCTCCCCCGGCACTAACTCCACCGGAAAGTCATTCCCGCCCATTGCCCAATTTAAGTGCCCCTCCTGCGCATCATAGAGGAAGTGATTCTTCGGCAACTTTCCACGGACCGTCCGCAACTCTGACCAAAGCGACTTATATTTTAAGACTCCATCCAAGAAGGCCCGCGAGGGATCCATTCCCTTTCGTGTTTGGGAAAAAATCCGTTCCGTGAGTAATCGAAGCGTCTGGGCATTCCCCTCGAAGCCCCCGTAATCTGCCATGAAATGATTCAGCGAGCGCTCACCCGCATGGCCAAATGGCGGATGCCCTAAGTCATGCGAGAGACAAATCGCCTCCACCAAATCCTCATCGATAAAAAAATCATCACTCAGCAAATCGCTCGAATACCGGAGCCAATGACAGATCGATTTCCCGATCTGCGCCACCTCCAACGAGTGCGTGAGACGAGTCCGATAAAAATCATACTCCCCACTCCAAAAAACCTGCGTCTTACTCTGCAAGCGACGAAAAGCCGGAGTGTGCAAGACCCGGTCCCGATCAATCTGAAAAGGCGAACGGAAGTCTCCCTCTGGGCGGTATCCAGAGGCCCGCTCCGTATCGAAGACTTGGTAAAAACGATTTTGCACCCCAGAGAACTAGCAAGTTTCTACTATTCCACAAGCGCCGCCCAAGGCCAAGCGGCAGGGCACTTCGTCTCGCCCACATTCTTCACCCAGCCCGGCCGCTTCACCCCCTTCCGGAGCGCTCCCACCAACTTCACCAGCCCATTGCTGCGAGTGTGCACCGTCAAGCCCGCCCGCTCCACCTTAGCAGTGTACTTTTTAGGCACCTCACCTTTCCCCACCCAAGCCGAGCTGGTCCCCGGAATTTTAAACCATTCAGCCGGCCCGCTCCCCTTCCACCAAAAGCCATCGACCTGCTCGAAGGTCTTATTCTCGGCCCGGAGCAGCTTTTTGCCACGCTCAGGAATCACACGGAAGTTTGCTAATTCAGCCTCACTCAAACCATGGAAGCTTAATTGCCCCGCCAAGAGTTTTTCTTTTTTCACCAACTTCTGCTTCTCTTCCCGCTCTTTTCCCACTTTCTTTTCCACTTCCTTTCCTGCCTTGAGAGGCTTCGCCAAAAAGGGCTGAGCGACTGGCTCCGAGCCACAACTCACCAACATCAAGGCCCATAAACAGATCCACTTCATGGCGGAAGCTTCAATCACTCCCCCGCGCTCTGCCAGTCAAAAAACAAAGCCCATCGTTGACAGAATCTCCTCCTTTGCTCTCTTCAGAACAGCATGCATGCCGCTTTAGAATGCTTCATCGTCGCCCTGCGCCTCGGCCTCACATCCTTTGGAGGTCCCGTGGCCCACGTGAGCTATTTCCGTGAAGAATATGTCTCCCGCCGAGGCTGGATCAGTGAGTCCCGCTTTGCTGAACTCATGTCTCTCACGCAATTCATCCCGGGCCCAGGAAGCAGCCAACTCGGAGCCGCAATCGGCTATGAGCGAGCCGGGCTGCTCGGAGGGCTCGCCGCATGGATCGGCTTCACACTGCCCTCAGCCATCGTCCTCATTCTTGTTGCACTGGGGATGGGTGACCTCTCGGGAGAGGCCGCTCAGGGAGCGGTTCGCGGCTTAAAGCTCATCGCCCTCGCAGTGGTCGCAGGAGCTTGGCTGGGCATGCGCAGCTCACTGGCGCCAGACTTGCGCCGCCTCAGCATCGCCCTCCTCGTCTTCCTCATGCTCTGGCTCTTCACCGCTCCGTGGATGACCGTGCTGATGATCACGATCTCCGGACTCATCGGTGTTTTCACCCTCTCGGCAGGCGAGCAGATCGAGAAAGAGAAGACTCCGAGTCGCGGAATCTACGCTTGGCTCGCCCTCCTCGCCTTCTTCAGCCTCCTCTTTCTATCGATTGGGAACAGCGGCCCACTTGCCGGGATCTACCGCGCAGGCTCTCTCGTCTTTGGCGGAGGCCATGTGGTCCTCCCGCTCCTCCAAGAAAGCATGGTTCCGCAATACATGGATAAGCAGGTCTTCCTCGGCGGCTATGGCGCGACTCAAGGAGTCCCCGGCCCAGTCTTTACCTTCGCAGCCTTCCTCGGCGTGAAGGCTGACATTTTTGGAAACCCCTGGCTCGGAGCCGGGGCCGCCCTCATCGCCGTCTTCCTCCCAGGGATGCTCCTCCTCGGCGGCACCATGAAAATTTGGGGCCGCTTGCGCGGTAAACGCTGGGCCCAGAGAGCGGTCAACGGGGCAAATGCCGGAGTCGTAGGAGTGCTCGGCGTCGCTCTCCTGCGCATGGCCACGGATGGGAGCATCCTGAATTTAGCAGATGCCCTCGGAGTGCTCATTCTCTTTATGATCCTGCGTAAAAAGCTCATCCCAGTCTGGGCTCTCGTCATCATCGCAGCGGCTGGCGGAGCCCTCTTCGCCTAGTCTTCTGACTTTCAAAGCCCCCCTTTACTTGCCTTTACGAACTTTTCCGTACATCTTCGCAGCCTCGCTAAAACAAGTGAGATCACGTCATGGGAAAGACACTTTATCAAAAAGTTTGGGACGCGCATCGCGTGGGCACTTTGAGCGATGGGCGCACTCAGCTCTTCATTGGAACACATCTCATCCACGAGGTCACTAGCCCGCAGGCTTTTGGGATGCTGCGTGATCTGGGCGTTGGCGTGAAATACCCCGCACGCACCTTCGCCACAATCGACCACATCGTCCCCACCGAGAATCAAGACCAACCCGCCGATCCCCTCGCCGCTGAGATGATCGATGCAATTCGTAAAAATTGCGATGATTTTGGCGTCACTTACTTTGACCTCAAGTCCGGCAAGCAAGGCATCGTCCACATTGTGGGACCTGAGCAAGGCATCACCCAACCTGGCTCCACCATCGCTTGCGGAGACTCTCACACCGCGACTCACGGAGCCTTCGGAGCCATCGCCTTCGGCATCGGCACCACCCAGGTCCGCGATGTTCTAGCCACCCAGACAATGGCCATGGAATCCCTCAAGGTGCGTAAAATTGAGGTCAATGGCAAGCTACGCCCAGGCGTCTACGCGAAGGATGTGACCCTCCACATCATCCGCCTTCTCGGTGCGAAAGGAGGGATTGGCTACGCCTACGAATACGCCGGTTCCACCTTCGATCACTTCACGATGGAAGAGCGCATGACCGTCTGCAATATGGCGATCGAGGGCGGAGCACGCTGCGGTTACGTGAACCCAGACCAGACCACCTTCGACTTCCTAAAAGGCCGCCCTTACGCACCCACCGGCGAGGCTTGGGAAGCGGCCGTGGCAGAATGGAAATCCTTCGCCTCTGATCCAGATGCCGTCTTCGACGATGTCGTCACGATCAATGCAGAAGACATTCAGCCCTCCGTCACTTGGGGAATCTCCCCTGACCACGGCATCACGATTGGCGAGGATATTCCCAATCCCGCCACCACGAAGGATACCGAGGAAAAAGCCGTCATTGAAGAAGCCCTCGCTTACATGAAACTCCCTGCTGGCACTCCCATTAAGGGCATCCCCATTGATGTCGCCTTCATCGGATCTTGCACGAATGGCCGCCTTTCAGATTTCCGCGAAACTGCTAAATTCCTAAAAGGTAAGAAGGTGGCCTCGCACGTCAAAGCGATCGCAGTTCCCGGCTCGCAAATCACCGCGATCCAGTGCGAAAAAGAAGGCATTGATAAAATCTTCGAGGAAGCCGGATTCGAGTGGCGCGCCGCGGGCTGCTCAATGTGTCTCGCCATGAATCCCGATAAACTGGTAGGCGATCAAATCTGCGCCTCTTCCTCAAACCGAAACTTTAAAGGCCGCCAAGGCTCCCCCATCGGGCGCACCGTTCTCATGTCTCCCGTCATGGTGGCCGCCGCCGCCGTCGAAGGAAAAATCGCGGATGCCCGAGAGACTTTCTCCGAAACTTTCCAAAGCGTGGTCGCTTAATCACCCCCTCATTCTCTCACTTCCTACCATTACTACCATGGCCATCGAACCCATCACACAGGTCTCTGGAACAGCCGTCCCGATCCCCGGAGCTGACATTGATACGGACCGCATCATCCCCGCTCGCTTCATGAAGTGCGTCACCTTCGACGGACTCGGCGAATACGCCTTTTACGACGTCCGCTTTGATCCAGTCTCCGGCGAGAAAACGCAGCACCCGCTGAACGATGAGAACTTTAAGGGAGCCTCCATCCTCGTCGCCGGCATTAATTTCGGCTGCGGCTCCTCCCGCGAGCATGCTCCACAATCACTCAGCAAATACGGCTTCACCGCGATCATCGCTGAATCCTTCGCGGAGATTTTCTACGGGAACTCCACCACGCTAGGACTCCCCTGCGTGAGCTCCTCACAGCAAAATATCGATGCTCTCAAAGCCGCCTGCTCGGCCGATCCCTCACTCCAGGTGAAGATCAACCTCGAGGACATGACGGTTACCGCTGGCGCGCTCAGCTTCTCAGTCGAGATGCCTGACTCTGCTCGCCATGCCCTCCTTTCCGGGAAGTATGATCCCATTAAAGAACTCATGGACAATCAGGATAAGATCGAGGCCACCGCCGCTTCCCTCTCCTATGTCAGCTAGGAACGCCGCTCTCCCTTTTGAAAAATCCGCACCCTCACAGGGGGCGGATTTTTTTATGGCCTCTGAGCGCCCATCCACAGACTGTCACGACTCTTCAAGATTTAAATTTTGACAAGTCAAAGTCCACTCGTTATCCTTTCCCCATGAAATGGCTCCTCACCCTCCTTCCCGCATTTTTCCTATCAATCTCCTGCACAAAAAAGAAAGAAGCCGCAGCCACGGATGGCAGCATTATCACCACGATCGGCATGATCGCGAATGTCACCCGTGAGATCGCCGGAGAGCAACAAGAGGTGATTAATTTGATTGGTGAGGGAGTGGATCCTCACGGGCATAAGCCTTTGAAATCTGAGGTCGACCGCATTCAAAAAGCGGGCCTCGTCTTCTATAACGGCCTGATGCTTGAGGGAAAAATGGGCAGCATTCTCACGAGTCGAAAAGAGAAAGGAAAACCAATTTTCGCAGTAGCCGAGGGCCTAGAAGGCGTCTCCCTAATTGGCGATCCCGCCCATCCTGACCCGCACCTTTGGATGGATATTTCAATTTGGGCAAAAGTTGCCACCGCCATTGAGAGCCACCTTTCTCAGTTCGATCCCAGCAAAAAAGCGCACTATGCCGCCCGACTCAGCGCCTATCAAGAATCCCTCAGCGAGCTCCAATCATACGCTCTCATGGCTTTCGGCACCATCCCAGTAGATCAACGAATCCTCGTGACAGCCCACGATGCCTTCTCCTACCTCGGCAAAGCTTACGGGATCGAAGTCCGAGGAATCCAAGGAATCTCCACGGAATCAGAGGCCGGGAATAAGGACATTAACGACCTCGTCACTTACCTCGTTGAGAAAAAAATCCCCGCAATTTTCGTGGAGTCCTCAGTCCCTAAAAAATCAGTTCAAGCCGTCATCGAGGGAGCGGCCCAAAAAGGTCATCAGGTGAAAATTGGCGGCACTCTTTTTTCAGATGCGATGGGCCCTGCCGGAAGCTACGAGGGGACCTATATCGGGATGATGGATCATAATATCACCACCATCACCAACGCGCTGGGCGGTGACGTCCCGCCGAATGGCTTCCAAGGAAAACTGCGTCATTAGACACCATCACAGAGCTTAAAAATGCGCCCAGAACACCCCCCTGAATTCCCACTTGCGGTTCACGATCTCACCGTAGCCTACCACCGTAAGCCTGTGCTGTGGGATGTGGATCTCAACATTCCAGATGGCTCCCTCGCGGGGATCGTAGGGCCAAATGGCGCAGGGAAATCCACCCTACTTAAGGCCTGCCTAGACCTCATCCCCGCCACCTCCGGAGAGGCCCTCATTTACGGGAAACCCTACGCGGAGCAGCGAGACCTCATCGCCTATGTTCCTCAGCGCGAAAGCGTGGATTGGGACTTTCCAGTCAGCGCGCAGGATGTGGTGGCGATGGGCACTTATCGGAAACTCGGCTGGTTCAAACGCATCGGCACGACCCAGAAAAAACAAGCACTCGCAGCGCTGGAGCAAGTCGGGATCGGCCACCTTGCAAATCGGCAAATCTCACAACTCTCCGGCGGACAGCAGCAACGAGTCTTCCTCGCCCGCGCCTTGGTGCAAGATGCGCAGATCTACTTTATGGATGAGCCCTTCGCCGCAGTTGATGCCGCGACAGAGCAAGCCATCATCGAGCTTTTACAAAGCCTGAACGCGCGCGGAAAAACCGTCCTTTGTGTCCATCATGACCTCGCCACCGTCTCGCGCTACTTTGATCACCTCGTCTTGCTCAACATGCGCGTCGTTGCCAGTGGGCCCACGCCCGAAACCTTCACACGCGAGAACCTCCAAAAAACTTATGGAGGAAAACTGAACCTCCTCGATGACGTAGCGCAAGCGCTCAAAAACGTCGGTCGCCCCTAAGGATATGGACTTAGAAATCCTGCGTGAAACCCTCCTCCTAGAGCAACACAATACGAGGATCGTGGTCATTAGCGTGGCCCTTCTAGGCGGGACTGCGGGCTTAATCGGAAGCTTCCTCCTCTTGCGAAAGCAGTCTCTTTTGGGCGATGCACTCTCACATGCCACGCTCCCCGGGATCGGCATCGCCTTCGCCCTCATGTCCGCGATGGGACTCAGCGGGAAAAGCCTCCCCGGCCTTCTCACTGGAGCCACCATCACCGGGCTCATTGGGGTCCTTCTCGTGCTTGCGATCCGCCGTAGCACCCGGCTCAAAGATGATGCGGCGATGGGCATCGTTCTCTCAGTTTTCTTCGGCCTCGGAGTCGCGATTCTTAACATGGTGCAAAAAATCCCCGGCCAAAGCTCCGCGGGACTAGACTCCTTCATCTATGGCAGCACTGCCTCGATGGTGTGGTCTGACTTTTGCCTCATTATCGTCACCCTGCTGGTCACAAGCGTGATGACGATTCTGATTTTAAAAGAACTCACGCTTCTGTGCTTCGATCCTGACTTCGCCTCCGTAGATGGCTGGCCCACTCTCCGGCTGGATGTCATTTTGATGGGACTCGTCACAGCCGTGACCGTCGTCGGGCTGCAAGCGGTGGGCCTCATTCTCATCATCGCCTTCCTCATCACTCCACCCACCGCGGCTCGCTTTTGGACGGATGATCTTAAGAAACTGCTCTGGATCTCTACCATGATCGGAGCAGTCTCTGGCTGGCTCGGGGCCTCAATCTCCGCGCTTTACTCGAACCTTCCAGCCGGAGCCATCATCGTCATTAGCGCCTCTTTCATCTTCCTAGTCAGTATGATCTTCGGGCGAGCCCGGGGAGTCCTCCCCCGCTACCTCCGCCATCTCAAACTTCAGAAGAAAGTAGGCCGCCAACACCTCCTCCGCTCCACCTTCGAGATTCTCGAAAACACCCAAAGCGAAGCACCTTTAAAAAACATTCCAATCTCAATGGAACTCCTGCGAAAACACCGCTATTGGTCGAAGGGAGAGCTCCCTAGATTGATCCGCCAGGCGCGCGCGGAAGACCACATCGAGCGGCAACCCTCAGGCGAGCTCCGCCTCTCAGAATCTGGCTTTGGGGAGGCCTCCCGCATCACTCGGAACCATCGCCTCTGGGAAATGTATCTCATCAAGCACGCCGACATCGCCCCCTCTCACGTGGACCGCGATGCCGATATGGTCGAGCACCTCCTCGGCGCAGAAATCGTTCATCAACTCGAAGCCGAGCTGGAACTCGCCAAGTCCGATATCAAATCTCCCCACGCCATTTAAAAAAAACACCCACCAAATCACTCGATGTTTCAGCACCTTTTCTTAAATCTCGCTCTCACCGAATTTACAAAGCGCTTTTAATTCATGAACTGGACCGCCAATGATCTACACATCATCCTCGTAGGCACGCTCTGCGCGCTGGCCTGCGCCTTGCCGGGGACCTTTCTGCTGCTGAGGCGGATGAGCATGATGGGCGATGCGATCAGCCACGCCGTCCTCCCGGGTCTCGCGATTGCTTTTCTCATCTCGGGGAGCCGCGCGAGTTGGTGGATGTTTTTTGGAGCAGCGATCGCGGGGGTTCTCACCGCTCTTTTTACCCAGTGGATCACCCGCTTCGGCAAGGTGGAACGCGGCGCGGCGATGGGCATCGTCTTCACCACTCTTTTTGCCATCGGTCTCATTCTCATCAAGCAATCGGCTGATCATGTGGACCTCGATCCAGCCTGTGTCCTTTACGGAGCGCTCGAATACACCCCCCTCGATCTCGTCACCCTTTTCGAGACTGCGGAACACCTCATTCAAGTCCCGCGCGCGGCCCTCGTCATCGCCGCCACCCTTCTTTTCAATATCCTCATCATTGCCCTCTTTTTCAAAGAATTCACCTTGGCCTCCTTCGACCCCAGCTTGGCAAAAACTCAAGGATTCCGCCCGATGCTCATGCACTACCTTCTCATGACGATGGTTGCCGTGACCACCGTTGCCTCTTTTGAGGCTGTGGGGTCCATCATTGTCATCGCGATGCTCATCGTCCCTCCAGCGACCGCCTTCCTTCTCACCCGGAGGCTTCCCATTCTCATCGCAACGAGTCTGATTGTGGCCGTTCTCTCCGCCCTTCTCGGGCATCTCTCTTCTCAAGCTCTTCCTCATCTCCTCGGCTTACCGGAGACGACAAGCTCTGGTATGATGGCTACCGCAACCGGAGTCCTCTTCCTGCTGGCATGGGTCTTCGGGCCGGAGGGCCTTATGAGACAGAACTCTGGCGAGCTCAAAAAACCTGAGCATCTCATCGACTTGGATGAGCCTAAGGCACTCGAAAAGCATTAGAATGCTAGGGGGATCTCGCTTAGGAGGGTGCAGGCACGCGGGAGTGCTTGAGAGTGTCGCGGGGCAATTCTTTGAGAAATTCCTGGGAGAAGCCTGACGCTGTGAGAGCTGAGGCCTTGAACCCTGAGGCCTTGAAAGCTGCCTGATCACTTCGATCACTTCCCTCCTTTCCCGTCACTTCCCTCAGCTCGTTCCTTTCTCGCTTAGCTTAGAAATGCCATCGCCCCATCCCAGCAAGCTGGAATGGGGCGATGGCGGACCCGGAGGGATTCGAACCCTCGATACCGTTACCGGTATACTCCCTTAGCAGGGGAGCGCTTTCAACCACTCAGCCACAGGTCCTAAAGGTCTTGAACGCCGCGAATATGCACAGCGATTTCTTGCTTCGTCAATCGTAAGCGTGTTCTAAAAGGTATTTTTTTTAGAGCTTAAAAAAGACCGCTCAAAACGAACTGCCTTTTGGAGCCTTGAGTTCCAGAATGCGCTCTTAATTAGAGCGCACTTTCTCAAGAATCACTTGGTCCCCTGCGCGGAGACTAGAGCCTACTTTCACACTACCGGGATCAATGTCAGCAACGGCGCGATTCGCCTCCAGTTGGTGAATGGAGAGCTTACCAATTAACTTACCACCGCGGACCACGAGGAGCTTAGTATCTGGGGCTAGTCCGGATTTCTCACCTGCACCGATGATGACGAAGTCCCAGCGCCGGTCGACGGAAGTGATGGATGCTTGGAAGGTGTTCCCCTTGATATTATCCATGCTCTCAGTGACTTTTCCCTGCACGCGAACGATCTCTGATCCGTTTTTGGCAATGTCCTCATTGAGCTTTGTTTTGAAGAGTTCGAGGTCTTCAATCTCGGCATTGAGCTTCTTTTCTTGCTCTTCCATGGACTGCACCTTCGCTGCGACTTCGTCCAGCTGAATGTCAGGGAAGAGTTCTTGAATTTTCACGATGCCTTCATCGACCTTTTTCTCATCCGCCTCCACTTCTTCAAGCTGGGTTTGGTATTCTGCAAGGGTCCGGCGGATTTCTTTTTCCTTAGAAACCGCTGACTCAAGAGCGGCTTTTTTCTCCGCCTCTTCGTCTAGGGCGAGAGCGCGAGCATCCTCCTCTTTTGCCTTCTCCTCTTCCTGATCTTTAATGCTCTTACTCAACTCAGTATTTTTCGTAATGAGGCCATTACGATCATCTAGCTGCTGAGCGTAGTTATCTTTAGCGGTCCAGCCGAAGAAGCCAGCTGCTCCGATTGCAACGACTGAGAGGACGTAGAAAAGTGATTTCATAAAATGTGTGGTAAATGGATTGAGGTGTGATTGGGAAAAGGCAGTGAAACGGTCAGTTGTCAGTGAGCTTTCAAGGTGGTCTTAGTTCCCTGCAACTTCAACGGGAACGACGGTGTCACCCACGGAAACTTTCTCACCCTTTTTTAAGGTGCTTTGGATCACATCAGCAGTGGCGGTGTTCAGAGACACTGCGGTGACGTTGAGTTCGGCGATCTTTTCTCCGCCGCGCATGACTGCGACCTTCGATCCTCCGATGACGCCGGAGTTCATGCCCCCTCCCAAGGTGACGAAGCCGAGAGTGCGTGAGATGGCGCTAATGCGAGTCTTCATGGAGGGAAGCGAACGGCCTGAGGAGATGTCACTGAGCTTCTTTTTGATGGCATCAAGGCGAGCAGAGCTGTTTGTCTTCTCACCACGGAGGCGCGAGTTTTGTGTGTTAAGGATGGCGAGCTTGTCCTCGAGTTCTTGAATTGAGATCGTGATACGCTCGATCTTTGGCCCCAATTCTCTGACTTCACCCAGTTCTTCTAACTCTTTCTTCTTCTCGGCGAGGCGCTCCGTGGTCTCATCGAGCGCGCTTTTCGCCTCTTCAGATTCCTTAGCCGCTTCACTGTTAGTTTGCTCTTGGGCCTCTAATTTTACGGCAAACTCGTCACGAGATTTGTTGGCGGCATCCTTATCGCTTTCGAGCTCGTTGGTTTCGGCAAGAAGAGTCTCAAATTTCTTCTGATTCCGATCACGCTTCACGCTTTCGTTTTCAGTGGCATTGATTTGCTGGGTGTATTCTTCCTTATTTTTAAAGGCGACGAAGGCCGAGAAAGCGAGAACGAGTGCGGTAAGAATACCGAATGTATTAGCCATGAGATTAGTGTCGTGTGAGGTGGTGTTTGAGATAACCTATCGACTTTGGCTGCGGTCCGGCAATCAGAAAATTCAATGAAAAATGAAAAATCTCCGCTTTGTGAGAATCTCTGCGACTGATCGCTTGCATCTCTAGGGCTAGGAGACAAGTTGCGGAGGTGTCGAGCGTCCTCCGAGTTCTTGCCTATTTAAAACGCTACCCGCTATTAGGCGGGTCCCAGTTCCTCTGCGCCGCCATTATGGCGGGCTCCGTGATCATTTTCCCCTTAGTGACGAAACATATCACAGGGGATATTATCCCGAATAAGAGGACCGAGGTCTTCTTGCCCTGGGTTTTGCTGGGCCTGCTGAGCTTCTTTTTAAAAGATGCGCTGAATTGTGCGCGGATCATTTTAAATAACCACTTCGAGCAGAAGGTGATTTTTGACATCCGCTCGGACCTCTACCGGAAAATCCAGCGCCTTCCGCTACGGTGGTTCGATACCCGCCGGACCGGTGACATCATGACTCGGGTCGTGGAGGACGTGACGGCAATGGAGCGGATCTTGATCGATGGCATCGAGCTGGGCCTCATTTCAGTGATCCAAATTTTAGCGGTGGGAATTACGATGTATTTCATCAATCCCACGGTGGCGATGTGGGCCACTTTGCCGATCCCTTTCTTGGCACTGGGGGCGTGGATTTATACGAGTAATGCCCGTGGTCGCTACAAGGCGCAGCGGGATGCCGCCTCAGATCTCAATGCGCTCCTGCATGATAACATCGCCGGGATCCGACAGATTAAGGCTTATGCCGCTGAAAAGGATGAACATGAGCACTTTAACGGGCTCTCTGGGGCGATGCGGAAGGCCACTCTCCGAGTCATGAAGTGGTGGGCTTTTTACAATCCCAGCATGTCTTTCTTTAATAGCATGGGCTATGTTCTCGTTTTAGGAATTGGAGGGTACGCGGTGATGCAAGGCGAGATGGAGTTCGATTCACTGCTCGCTTTTTTCCTGCTGCTCTCGCTCTTTTATGAGCCCGTCACGAAGCTTCACCAACTCAACCAAATGGCCCTTTCTTCCCGCGCTGCCGCGGATCGGGTTTTTGAAATTCTTGATGCGGAAGATGAGCCTGATGCAGCCAGCGGCACCCCCCTTCCCCGCCCCGTGAAAGGTGAGGTCAGCTTCGAGAATGTGAGCTTCGCTTACGATGAAGATCACGCCACGCTGCATCAAATCTCGCTCAAGGCGGAGCCCGGCCAAACAATCGCACTAGCAGGCTCCACCGGTGCCGGGAAATCAACCATCGTCAATCTCCTCTGTCGCTTCTATGAATATGATGACGGCTCGGTAAAAATCGATGGCCACGAGCTAAATACTCTTTCTAAAAACTCCCTTCGCGACGCCATCGGCTATGTGACGCAGGAGGCTTTTCTCTTCAATGGCACTGTGCGTGAGAACCTCTCGCTTGCCGATCGAAAGGCGGAAGATGCCGAGATCTGGAAAGCACTAGAAGCGGCGAAAGCGGCGGACTTTATCCGGAAACTCCCCAAGCAACTCGACACAAATGTTGGCGAACGGGGCGTGAAGTTATCAGGCGGCGAAAAGCAACGCCTCTCGATTGCTCGGGCTCTTTTAAAGGACCCACCGATCCTCCTTCTCGATGAGGCCACCGCCTCAGTCGATAACCAAACCGAATTACTCATCCAGCAAGCACTCGATGAGCTCATGAAGAATCGCACTTCCATCGTAATCGCCCATCGGCTCTCCACGATTCAGAATGCCGACCGCATCTATGTCCTCGAAAACGGCTCCGTGATCGAGGAGGGAACTCATGACGAACTCATTGAAATGGGAGGGCAATTTGCAGAGTTGGCAAATACAATTAAGTAGTCACCTCTCACTGATAACCCCACAAAGTTTACTTGTTTTTTTGAAGTTTGAGGGACAAGTGCGGCGGCGCAGCGAGTAATTTTGATCCTCATTCGACAAAAATGACCTCATCGCTACGTTCTGTCCTTAGCACCTCGGTGCTGCCGGATTTCCCTCCTACGTGAGGCAAGCCGGCTTTGTGCGAAGCGGCTTCGGATTGGTCTCCGAAGCCGCTTTTTTCATCTCACGAGGCTCACTGACAAACGGGTTCTCCCTCTCGTTCTTTTTAAAAAACTTTCGCACTTGCTCATTCCAGAACTCCGATTCAAAAAGATCGCGCATGTCTGGAAAAACGAAAGTCGCGATCATTGGAGCCAGCGGTTACACTGGTCTAGAGCTTCTCCGCTTGATCTTCTGCCATCAAAAAGCCGAGGTGGTGGCCATCACCTCACGCGCAAATGCGGGGCGAAAAATCACTGACGTCTTTCCTCGCTTCGAGGGCCACCCCGGGACCGCCCTTCGCTTCATCGAGCCTGATATGGAGGCCCTGCAAGCAAGTGGAGCCACCGTCGCTTTCCTAGCGCTCCCCCACGGAACGGCCGCTCCTTTTGCAAAAGACCTCCTCTCTCGGGGGCTGAGAGTCATCGATCTCAGTGCCGATTTCCGGCTTGATGACGCCGCCGTGTATGCTGATTTTTATGATCAAGCCCACCCCGCTCCCGAACTCCTCGAGGAGGCGGTCTTTGGCCTACCAGAAGTTTATCAAGAAGAGATTAAAGCAGCCCGCTTGGTGGCCTCACCGGGATGCTACCCCACCTCCATCATGCTCCCTCTCCTCCCCCTTCTCAAAGAGGGACTCATCGAGCACGACTCCATCACCGTCTCCTCGATGAGCGGAGTCAGTGGAGCCGGCAGAAAGGCCGATCTCTCCCTAATTTTTGCGGAAGTGAATGAGAGCGTCCGCTCATACGGCCTCCCCCGCCACCGCCACCTTTCAGAAATCGAGCAAGAGCTTAGCAAGGCAGCTGGCGAACCGGTCATCATCTCTTTTGTCCCGCATCTCATCCCAGTCACCGCGGGCATCTGCACCACCACTTTTGCCAAGCTTTGTGGGGATTTCTCGCGTGTGAATGAGGCATTGGGAAAAGCCTACGCTCGCAGCCCTTTCGTACGCCTCCGCGGAGCTGGATGCTCCCCAGACACCAAGCACGTCACCGGGACCAATTACCTCGATATTGGCTGGCATCATGACCCTCGCACTGGCCGCCTCATCTTACAAAGCTGTGAAGACAATCTAGGGAAAGGCGCCGCCGGCCAAGCGATCCAAAGCTTTAACCTCATGCTCGGAAATTCCGAAACAGAGGGTTTGCAAAACCTATAGGATTCACCCAAGCTCAAGGACCTGATGGATCTCCCCTACACCCGCATCAAAGGTGGCGTTTGTGCGCCTCGTGACTTTCAAGGAAGTGCCGTTTCTTGTGGCATTAAAGATCCCAAATCTGACCGGCTCGACCTCTGCCTAATCTACTCAGATCGAGAATGCCGCTCGGCAGGAATGTTCACGCAAAACCGCGTCAAGGCCGCCCCCGTCCGCATTTCCCAAACTCACCTTCGCTCCGAGGGCGTGCGCGCCATCATCACAAATAGCGGAAATGCCAATGCCTGCACCGGCCCAAATGGCATGCAAGACGCCCGCAACATGACCAAGGAAATCGCGCGGCTTCTCGAACTCAAGCAACGGGACGTCGCAGTCTGCTCGACTGGAGTGATCGGCCTCCCCATGCCCATGATGCGCATCGAGCCCCAGTATGAAGCGCTCGCAGCTGGCCTAGACCCCAAGAAAGGAACTGACGTTGCCAAAGCCATCATCACCAGCGACACCCATGAAAAAGAGGTCGCCATCTCACTAAAAATCGGCGGAAAGAGAATCCGCATCGGCGGCTGTGCCAAAGGTGCCGGAATGATTAATCCAAACATGGCCACCATGCTCTGCTACATCACGACTGATGCCAACCTGAGCCAGACCGCCCTCGAAGCCGCTACCGAGGAAGCCGTTGAAAACACCTTCAACCGTATCACGATCGACGGAGACACCTCCACCAACGACTCCGTGATCGTCCTCGCCAATGGCGCCGCCGAAAACAAAAAAATCCAGCCCGAAAGTAAGAACTGCATCAACTTCCGCCACGCCCTGCAATTCGTCATGAACAAGCTAGCAAAAGCGATCGTGCGCGATGGCGAACGCGTCACCAAGTTCATCAAGCTCGAGGTCAAAGGCGCCCGCAGTCACAACGACGCCAAAAAAGTAGCCCAAGCCGTCGCCAACTCATCCCTCGTCAAAGCATCATGGAATGGCGAGGACCCAAACTGGGGGCGCATCATCCACGCCGTCGGCTACTCCGGAGCCAGCATTCGCGAAGAATTCCTCAATATCTCATACGGCTCCAAACTCGCCTGTGAGGGCGGCATGCAAAGCAAAACCAACCCCGAAGTCTTACGAAACATCGTCAGTAAACCCGAGTTCTCCATCACCGTAGATCTAGGCCTTGGCGAAGGAGAATATCAGATCTACGCCTCAGACCTCTCACCAGAATACGTAGACTTTAACCGCTCCGAATACGCCTACTGGAAACAAGCCAAGCGGGATGGCCTCGTCTAAAAGACTCAGACCCTAAGCCCGCGCCTTTTAATCCCAATCACCCCCCCCCATTCACGGGTCCGGATTTGAATCAAAACCATCCCAGAAGCCGCAGCGGAGCCCCATAACGAAGGCCTCTGGAATGTCCTCGTCAGAGCCTTACCAAATAGCACATACGAGAATCTAAGAATCGAGGTCCTACTTGCCGGACTCGATCACACCCTCGGGGCAATCGTATTTGACGAGTTTGTTTCCGATTTTAGCGCCGCCCTAGCCTCAACCCTCAGATCACAGCGATAAAAACAGAAGTGACTCATCTTCAAGCTAAGTCCAAAGCCCGCGCCAAAGCCCCAATAATAGCCTCCCCATCCTCGCAACCCACAGACAGCCTCAGCAGATTTGGCGAGACCCCGCAGGCCTCCGCCCAATCCAGCTCAAAATAGTGCGCCAACATCGTATAAGGGCTCGCCAGCGTAAAAGCAGTGCCCAAGCTTGGCCCCTTACAAAGCTCCAAAGCATCATAAACCCTCGGCATCTTGCGCGGCTGCTTCAGCGTAAAAGACACCAGCCCACCGTATCCCCCATCATCACGGCGGATCAAATGATACTCATGAGGCGTATTATATTTCGGATACCAAACACGTCCCACCGCCGGATGCTCATGAAGATAATCCGCCACCAATTCCCCATTACTATTAGACTTCATCACACGCTCACGGTAGCTCTTCATATTCGCCGTCAACGCTAAGCAATCTCCCGCATAAAGTCGTGATCCCCCATCCGTATCCTCAGCGAAAAAAGCACGGAACTCCCTCGCCCACACAGACCCCTCATTCAAAGTCACCAACCCACCCATCACATCGCCCCCGCCAGACACCCACTTCGTCAGACTCGTCGTCACCAAGTCCGCATACTTCAGCACCTCCAAATTCACCGAACTCGCCACCGTATCATCCACCACCAACGGCACCCCCCCTTGACGGCAAGCCTCTGAAACCCGCGGTAAATTCACCGTCCGCAAAAGCGGATTACTCGGCACCTCACAAAAAACCGCCGCAAACTCCCCCTCCTGAATCCGCCGCACCGCCGCATCAAAATCCTCCCCCTCCGCATCATAAAGAAAAACCACCCCATTCCCAAAACGCTGCTGAATCTTCAAAGCATCAACATAAGGAAACTCTAACTGCAGCGTCTTCTTACTCGGAAAAAGATTCATCACCGCGCGATAAGCCGAAAAAATCCCCGCCATCCCACTCTCGTAAATAAAATGATCATCCAAATCAGCCCCCGAGAACTCCGAGAGCTGCTGCTTTAAAATCACCGTCGAGCTCCCCACCGGCTCACTCTCATTCAACAAATCCTCCGCCTGCCGACTACTCACAATCTCCCCCGTATATCGCCAATACTCCATCGCCACCCCGATCGCCGTCTCCGGCACAATCAAAGCCTGCATCCCATCTTCATAACTCGCAATACGAGTCGCCACCTCAATCTTACGCTCCACATATCGCTGCGCCCCCTGCGCCGCCCGCTTATGCGGAAACACAATCGCCCGCTTCCCACTCTCCGCAATCTCCTCCGTCGCCTTCGCAAAAAGCCGCTTCACCAACGGATGCAGAAAAAAACGCGGATACCCCGCCTCCAACTTCTTCATCACCCGGTCCCGCCCCTCCTCATAACCGATCACCGACTCCCAAGTCGGCAAAGACACCGCACACGCATGAGTATGATCAGGCAGCGGCCGCCCCATCGACCGAGAATTCCAAAGTGGCTGTTTGAGTAAGTCCCGCACAGCGCAGTTTCTGACCCCTCACCAGCCATTTCGCAAGCCCCGCTTTCCTCATAATTGCGTTGACAGCACCGCAGCGCCTTCCTAGCTTGCGCGCCCCTTAAAGCACGTCGGATTCCCCGGCGAGCCCAACGGAACCCAGAAAAACAATGAAAACGTTTTCAGCAAAACCAGCTGACGTCGAGCGCTCATGGCACATCATTGATGCCAAGGACCAGATCGTCGGAAAAGTCGCCGTAGAGGCCGCACGCCTCCTTCGTGGTAAGCACAAGCCTACCTTCACCCCTCACATCGATACCGGCGACTTCGTCGTCATCATCAATGCCGAGCAAGCCCGCTTCACCGGCAGTAAAGAACGGCATAAAATCTACGCTCGCCACTCCGGCTTCGTCGGTGGTCAAACCATCGAAACCCCCAATAAAGTGCGCCAGCGCCGCCCAGAACTCATCCTCGAGTGGGCCATCAAAGGAATGGTCCCCAAGAATAAGCTCGGCTCCGCCCAGATGAAAAAGCTCAAAGTCTACGCAGGTGAAGAACACCCGCACTCCGCTCAAGAGCCAAAAACCGTCACCCTCTAACCTCCACTCATCACCTTAAATTACCATGAGCGATACATTTACCGCAACCGGACGTCGTAAGAAGGCCATCGCCCGCGTCTGGCTCACCGCCGGCACCGGAGAAATCACCATCAATAACGAGCCCTTCGAAGAAGTCCTCACCACCCTCACACTCCAAGGCACCCTCCTCGAGCCCCTCCAGATCACCAATCTGAAGAACAAATTCGACGTAAAAGCCGTATCACGCGGTGGCGGAATGAACGGACAAGCAGACGCCATCAAGCTCGCCATCTCGCGCGCCCTCATCCAACACGACCCCGAGCTGCGCCCAGCCCTAAAAGCTGCCGGCCTCCTCCGCCGTGACCCACGGGCCCGTGAGCGCAAAAAACCCGGACAACCAGGAGCCCGCAAGCGCTTCCAGTTCTCCAAGCGTTAATCCACCAAAGGACCCCTACTCCCAAAAACCGCCTCCCTCGGGACGCGGTTTTTTTTGGCACCTCTTTCTTAGCACCTCTTTTTTAGCGCTTCATTTTTAGCACCCACCTTTTTCTAACCCGCGCCGCCCTCCCTCCTCAAAAGGAAACTCCCCGCCCATCAAACAACGAAATCATCCCCCCCCAGAACACTACCTTGGAAGATGCAAATCACGCTTAATCGAATAAATTCGGATACTCGCGATAATCACCGTCGAAATGAAAATACTCACCGTAGTCGGCACGCTCATCCTCTCTA
>CALDZJ010000082.1 GCA_937944055.1 uncultured Verrucomicrobiales bacterium
GGCGCCGCTGCTGCCGGTGATAAAATGAAAGAAGGCGCTGCCGCTGCTGGTGATGATGTCAAAGACGGCGCTGCCGCCGCTGGTGACAAAATGAAAGAAGGAGTCGCCGCTGCCGGAGATGCCGTCAAGGACACCGCTGCCGCCGCTGGTGACAAGATGAAAGAAGGAGTCGCCGCTGCTGGTGATGCCGTCAAGGACACCGCCGCCGCCGCTGGTGACAAAATGAAAGAAGGTGCCGCCGCTGCTGGTGATGCCGTCAAAGAAGGTGCCGAGGCTGTCAAAGAAGGCGCCGGAGATGCCGTCGAAAAGGCAAAGGAAGTTGCTGAGTAATCGCTCTGCAATCCTCCAAAATTTTCAAACCCGTTAAGGAGTCTCTCCTTAGCGGGCTTTTTTTTGCAAGGTCTGACCCTAGCCTTACTCTAAGCTCTCACTCGCTGCGAGAAGGCCTCGTGCTGGCGCGTTCTTTGCCCGGGATCGGGAGCGGAGCCACCGGGAAGGAATCCCCGAATTGCAGATCATCCGGAGCCTGATCATCCTCATTCTTCCAATAATCCTCCCAAGTCACGCGCTGCCCACTGTGGGCCGCCTCTCGGCCTAGTAGGCCCAGCGCGGTGGACTTGGCCATATACTCGCCCGTATTGATAATTTTACCGGCTCGCAGCGCGCGGAAGAACTCATTGTGGCAGATTTGATACATATTGTCTTCCTTCCCCTCCTCCGGGCGGGAGCGCCAGATCGTCTCCCCCTTACGGTTCTTAATCGAGCAGCGCCCTGGAGAAAACATGACCCCATTTTCCCCATAAACTCGATCCGTCACATCGCTGTAAGTCCCATTCATCTGCCGTTGACCAACGTGCGCCATCACGCCATTTGGATACTCATAGGTCACATTATAATGGTCATAAAGATTAGACTGATCATCGCGGTGGATCCGCCCGCCATTGGCCACGGCCGCGATGGGTAAAACATCATTCATCGCCCAGGCCACTTTATCGACCGTATGGATGCACTGCTCCACCAAGGGGCTGCCATTGATCCACTCGAAGTTCTGCCAGTAGCGCAGTTGGAATTCCACATCTCCCATGCCCTCAGGCTTCACCACCCCATTCGCGAGAGGCGAGACAGGGTTCGACATATACGTCCCGTAAATCGACCTCACCTCACCAATCTCACCAGCGAGGACCTTCTCATAAGCCTCCTTGGTGCCGGGGTGGAAGCGCCAACAGAAACCGTGCTGAATCGCCGTGCCATTTTTCTGAGCCATCTTCGCGGACTCCATCACAGAGTGAATGCCGGGCATATCTACGGCCATCGGCTTCTCTACAAAGGAGTGCTTGCCAGCTTCCACCGCTGCGCGCAGATGCTGCGGCCGGAAGTGTGGGGGACTGCAGAGTAAGACAAGATCCACCCCAGAAGCGATCACTCCCAGATAGGCATCGAGGCCCAGGAATTGGCGCTCCTTTGGAGCCAGCATGCGCTCAGCGAAGGGCTTTTGATTTCCCACCCGCACCGCATTATCGATCCCGCTTTGGAAAGCATCGCCAATCGCCCAGAGCACGACGTTCGGATCCGCCGAGAGTGCCTGAGCTAGCGCGCCACTCCCGCGCCCACCACAGCCGATGACCCCGATCTTAATCTGATCAGGTGTATTTTGAGCTTTGAGAATATTCGGGAGAGCGCTGGCGAGCGAAGCGGCCGTTCCGGTCTTTAGGACTGTACGTCGTGTCTGTTCCATAAATTCGAGTGAGTCTGATGAGAAGTCTCCAAACTACGAAAAAATTCCCTAAGTTCGAGCCCCGAGATCATAAAAAAAATAGGGACTTCGCATTCCGTTTATTTTCCCGCTTATTTTTCGCAATGTCTGCTGGTTTCTTCATCGTGATTCGGCAAGATCACCGCCGTGACGCAGTGCTAAGATGACCCGCGGCGTGCCGCATCATTCACCCCCAGAAAAGGCGCAAAAGACGTAAAAGGTGTAAAAGGCCTAAAAGAAATGAGTGAAAATAAAACAAAGCAGACGGCGAAGCTCTCGTTCATGATGTTTCTGCAGTTCTTTGTCTGGGGTTCCTGGTTTGTGACCCTCTTTCTCGTGTTAGCTGGGAATGGTCTGGAGACTTCCGTGGCGGAGGCCTACTCCACCGCCCCGATTGCGGCGATCATCGCGCCCCTCTTTTTAGGCCTGATTGCAGACCGCCTCTTCTCCTCTGAAAAAGTGATGGGCGCGCTCATGCTCCTCGGTGGGGGGCTCATGCTTCTAGTCCCAGGAGCGATTTCTAGCGCGAATAGCAGCCTTGTTTTCTGGCTCCTGCTCGCCCACATGCTCTGCTACATGCCCACCCTTGGCTTGGGAAATACCATCGCTTTTACCCATTTGCCTCGTGACGTTTTCCCGCGAATTCGTGTCTGGGGGACGATCGGCTGGATCGCCGCCGGATTAGTCACGGGTTTTCTGGGTTGGTCAGGCAGCTTGAATGTTTTTTGGATGGCGGGGATCAGCTCGCTTGCTCTCGGCCTCTTCTGCTTTTCTTTGCCCCACACCCCGCCGCCCGCTGCCGGCCAAGCCGTGAATCTCCGTTCACTCTTCATGGTGGATGCATTTAAATTGATGACCATTCCGGCTTTCGCAGTCTTCATCGCTTGCTCCACTCTCATTTGCATCCCGCTCGCTTACTACTACTCGAACGCTTCCGGATACTTAGCGAATATGGGCTTTGAGCAGGCCGCCTCCGCAATGTCGATCGGGCAAATGTCGGAGATCTTCTTCATGCTTCTCATCCCATTCTTCTTCCGAAAATTAGGAGTAAAATGGATGATTATGATTGGCATGTTAGCTTGGGTTTTACGCTACTTCCTCTTCGCGATCGCTGCTTCTGATCAAAGCGTGTGGATGCTTTTTGCCGGAATTGCGCTGCATGGAATTTGCTATGATTTCTTCTTTGTGACAGGCTTTATGTATGCCGATCGCGTCGCCCCGAAGGAGCTGAAAGGACAAGTGCAGAGCATGTTAGTCTTCTTCACCCAGGGCGTTGGGATGTTGATCGGCTTTAAGGTGGCAGGTGCCCAACTCGCACCCCTTAAGGAGAACATCGGCCTCCTGGGAGAGGAGATCACCGCGGGACGGCCTGAGGGAAAAATCGGCTTCTTTGAGCAATTCACGCAAATGTTTTCCGTATCGATGCCGGAGAGCGTGGATCCAGATTTACGATCCTCCACCGCTTCTCTTTGGCAAGATTACTGGACGCTTCCCGCGTACATGGCTGCGGCCATCGCCCTCGTTTTCTTCCTCGGTTTCTGGGATCGATCAAAGGAAGGACGGGCAGAATGAATCTCTTCTTAGCCTTACAAAGCGGCGATTGGGCGGCTCTCACAATCATCATCATCATCCTCGCTTCGGTGATCGGAGGGATTGTGAAATTTTATCAAGCCATCAAAATTTTAAAGAAAGGAAAGCCTGAGATTGACCCCGAGTTGGCGCGCGAGCAGGAAAGAGAAATTCAAGATGATGAGCAGCGCGATTAGAATCTTATGCGTAGGAGCAGGTCACATGGGGACCTCCCATGCCAGAGCATATCATGCCATGGAGGGTTTCGAGATCTGCGGCATCGTGACTCGCTCAGAGAAGGGGAGGCGGGACTTGAACGTGGAACTCGGAGCAGATTACCCAGAATTTGGAGATTATTTCGAGGCCCTAAAAGTGACCCAGCCGGCCGCGGTTTCCATTTCCACCTACCCAGATACACATGCCCAATACGCGATGGCGGCGATGGAAGCTGGGGCCGATGTTTTTATCGAGAAACCTCTCGCTGAAACAGTCGAGGAAGCAGAGGAAATCGTCGCCAAGGCGCGCGAGACGGGGCGTCAACTGGTGATCGGCTACATTCTCCGCCACCATCCTAGCTGGGTGAAATTTATCGAACTCTCTCACACTCTCGGGAAGCCCTTGGTGATGCGGATGAACCTGAACCAGCAATCCAGTGGCGCGAATTGGGAGACTCACAAAAATCTGATGTCCTCGATCTCGCCCATCGTAGATTGTGGCGTGCACTACGTGGATGTGATGTGTCAAATGACTCGTAGCAGGCCGATCCGAGTGAGCGGAATCGGCGCGCGCCTTAGCGAAGAACTACCAGAGGGAAAAATCAACTACGGCCACTTACAGGTGACTTTTGAAGATGGCAGCGTGGGCTGGTATGAGGCGGGCTGGGGGCCCATGATGAGTGAGACTGCCTTCTTCGTGAAGGATGTGGTGGGGCCAAAAGGCTGCGTCACGATCTGCGCTCACAAGGCCGGCGCTGAGGGAGCCTCGGCGGAAATTGATGCTCATACTCAGACCGAGGCTCTGCGTCTCCATCATAGTAAACTCGATGAGAACGGGGAATTTGTGAAAGCGGATGATTGGATCACCAGCGAAGATGAGCCGGATCACGATGGGCTTTGTTACCGAGAGCAGGAGTATTTCCTGAGCGCAATCTTGCACCAGACAGACCTCCATGAACACATGGATGATGCTCTGAACTCGATGCGGATCGTGGCGGCCGCTGATGAGAGCTTCCGCAGCGGGAAGACTGTCGAGCTCTAAGAGCGAGCGCTGCCCTACTCCTGAGCGAAGCTCAAATTCATGCCCGCCAGTGAAGCATCCAAAACACTCGAGTCTGCACGACTGAAGATCAATTGGGAGTCATTAGCCGCCGGGAATCTGGACGAGTTAAAGGGATTGCCTTCTTGTTCTGTCGAGACGCTCTTCTCGTTTTTCTTCGACTGCTCAATCGAGATTGGGGAAGGCTTTGGGCTTTGACCCGTATCTGGGGCCTGCATCGTGCCTTGATTGAGCTTGATGCCGAGTAAGACGCAAAAAACGGTAGCGAGGACAGTGAGAGATTTTTCGCGGGTATTCATAAGGGGGCAAGGCAAATGAGACAGCTCCTTTTAATAAACTTAACTTAAATGTCCAGAATGATTTAATAAGTTTTTGTTTAAATTTGCGGAGTTTTCAGCAGTGAGTTGACCTCGGCCTAGAGAGGCTCCAAGCTATCACTGAAATGAAAATCCCCATTATTCTCATCATCGTATCTTCTGTTCTTTTGCCTCTGCAGCATCTCGCTGCTGCAGAACGAGAGCCCAAAAAGCCAACTCCCACCAAAAAAGTCACCAAGAAGACTGATAAAAAGAAGGCCACGCCAACTAAGAAAAAAAGCCCCGCGAAAAAAGCCAGCCCCGCCAAGAAATCGACGAGCGAAAAGAAGAAAACCACCCCTTCTAAAAAAGCCACTCCCGCGAAAAAATCACCCGCCACGCAGTCTGGAAGTCATGTCGCGCTGGCCTCTCCCGAGCTGAAAAAGAAAGCGGCAACTTGGGTCAAGGCGCTCCCTTCCAGCAAGCGGACAAAGCTTCTAAGCCTCCTCAATAAAGGGAAGCTGGAGGACTTTAAAGACTTCCCCGGTGTCGGCCCCGTGAAGTTTACCAATCTGAAAAAAGGTCGTCCGTTCAAAGGGGTCGAGGACCTTGCCAATATCAAGGGCTTTGGTGAAGCCACCTTTAAAGCCGTGGTCGATCATGCCAAAAAAATGAAATAGATCGCGATCCATTCATTGACCCTCTCACACTTAAAAAATGGCGCTCCACTTCATGATGGAGCGCCATTATTTTTTTGGATTATGACAGTTTTGATTTTTATAAAAATCTGATTTATAAGAGATTAGCTCAAGGATTGCCACTTGTGTCCGCTGTGCCAATCAGCCTCTTGATTCAGATAGCGTAGCATGAGTTCATAGAGCTCGCTGCCCTTGATGGGGCTGCGCAGAATGAAGTGCTGATCGGCACTGCCATCCCGATACTCAGCATGGAATTCGTCATCCATTCCAGTGGTCTGGAAGTAGCGATCATCTGCCTGACTGAGGATGATGTAGTCTCCTCGCTGACTCTCATCTTGGATGAGTTCCTGAATGCGCTCAGCAGTGGCGCTACCTTCTGAGCCCTTTGACGTTTCGAGTTTCATAGAGGTGGAGAGACTAGAAGTCACAGGAGACAGACGCGAATGATTTTTTTTCTCAAATGTCGGCTCAATCGCGCAAAAACTAGAATCTCCAGTGTGGGACTTTTTAGCAGCGAGTGCTACGAGCCGAGCAGAAGATGTCCAAGAGCGAGGCGCTTACTCTCTGGGGAAGTCGATGCGCATTTGATCCTCCTCAAAAATGATGCGCCCTCCGGCGGCCGTGGTAATGTCCTTCTCCATCCACCGGAGCTCTTCCTCAAAGAGCTGAGCGAGGGAGTTAAAGGCATCTTGAGTGAAGAAGAGAAAGCCTTGAGGGACGCGCGCTTTGCCGAATTTCCCACCGACTGCGAGGAGGCTCCAAAGGCGGCCGCCATCTTTATGAATGTAAGTGGTGAAGGTGCCGTCCTCCTTTTTCTTCCGCTCGATGCGGACGAACATGGAGATGCTTTGCGGGTGACCTTTGACTTCTCGCTCGATGATGATTTCAGCCCGGCCACCCTCTCCTTCATCAAAGCGGACCCACACCCCTTTCATCTGAACGTGGTCGGCAAGCATCCCTTCTTGGCGGGCCTTTAAAGTGTTCGCGAGCCATGTATTGAGCTGACGCTCGGTGATGTTTACTCCGTTGCGGTTTTTGGCGGCAAACTCAATCATGCCAGGCACGCTGGAGGGATTTTCTTGGCGGTCGTTCTCATCACGGCCCGCGATGTCACTGAGGTCTTGCGATTGGAAACTAAGAAAGATGCCAAATCCGAGTGAGCCGACAAATCCGAGAGCGAAGAGGATGAAAAGTTTTTTCATAGCGAGGAGGTTTATTTTGTTGGCGAGAGAGCAATGAATTTAGACAAAAAGTCAGAAGCTTCGCGACTGAGGCCTGCGCTTAGTCTTGCGTTTCTTTTTTGGGTGCGCTGGCTTCCTGAGCCTTCTTTTCGCCCGCCTTGTAGGAGGCAGAGCGGTAGTCAGTTTCGTAGAAGCCGGAGCCCTTGAAGATGACCGCTCCACCAGTCCCGAGGAGGCGTTTTACATGGCCATCGCAATCGTCTTTTGGGCAGTCGGTGAGCTTGTCAGCGCTCATGTTTTGGAAGACCTCGAAGAGGTGCTCACACTTTTCACACTTATAATCGTAGTTGGGCATCGTGACTCTGTTTAAGAAGGTTCTGCAGGGAAATTTTCCAGCTCCCACCCGCTATGACCCACTTGAGCGGCAAGCTCTTGGAATTCGGCAAGCTCGGCCGTGGAGAAGAGGAGGCCGCCGGCAGCATCACTGCGCTTGCGAAACTGGGCCTCGATCTGGCCGGGGAGAAGACAGGACTCGTTCCCGTGTCCCAAAATGTCAGCGAGGACCGCTTTAAGGTTTGAGGATTGGCCGCCATGCATGAAGGAACCGCTGGACCAGGCCTCTGGATGGATGACTTGGAAGTAAAAGCAGGAGGTGGTTTTTTCCCCTTCACGTCCGCGCTCAGTGGGGAGATTTCCACCAATAAAGCCGCCCACTAGCTCATTAATTAAAGCCATGCCGTATCCCTTGTGCGCGCCAAAGGGGAGAAGGGCTGCGACTTCATTTGGGTCTAAAGTTTCTTGGCCGTTTTTATCAACAGCGGCCCCAGGAGGAAGGGGCTTACCCTCGCGCTTGAGTTGCTGGACGCGGCCCATCGCTACGGTGGAGGTGGCCCAATCTATGACAATGGGGAAGCCGTTCGCGTCTTGAGTGGGGAATCCCCATGAATGGGGATTCGTTCCGAGAGTGGGGTGTTTTCCAAAAAACGGGACGACTTCAGCGAGAGTCGAGGTGCAGTTCGTATAAGCGATATAGCCTTTCTCTGCGGCCCTCATCACGTATCCGCCTCCCCAAAGATAGTGGAAGGCGTTATCAATCGCGACTTGGCCCACACCGTATTGGTCAGCCATCTCGATGCAGCGGTCGATCGCGGCGACCGCTACGGCTTGGCCCAGTTTCTTATTAGCATTCCAGACCTCGGAAGCTTGGAAGCGAGAATTCACAATCTCGATCTCAGCCCCTGGGATGCAGCCCCCGGTGGCGGAGCCGAAGAGGTCATCTAGGTGGAGCGCCTTGAGAGCATTATGAGTGCGGATACCGTGGCGGGTCGCGTCTTGGCAAACTTGGGCGGCGATCGCTGATTCATCAGCCAAGTAGCCGCGAGCCTGATAGGCGGCGGTGACGAGCTCGTCGTGCTGAGTGGCTGGGACTACGTGGAATTCGCTCATTGATGATAAAAATTTCTGGAGATTTGAGGGTGGCTTTTTTCTTCTCGATAGCAAGAGAAACGCGCCACCTCCCGAGCGCAAAAAAACAAAATTGTATGCCAGGCATACAGTATTTTCTTGTGGTTTGGGGGTGGGGGTGTAGTTTTGGTTTATGAGCTTGAAAGCATTGGGGGGTAATGATTCTGGGGTGGATAGGGAGTGGACTCCGTTGGAGTTGGCGGAGATGAAGACGGGGCGCAGAATTGGGAGGATTTCACGGCCGAAGGGTTTTGCGAGTCGGCGGCGGATGAAGCCGGAAAAGGGGGCGGCTTGCTTTCATGTGATGTCGCG
>CALDZJ010000083.1 GCA_937944055.1 uncultured Verrucomicrobiales bacterium
TGCCCAAGGGGTCACCGTAGCGCACTTCGAGTATGACCCCTTCGGGAACAACACCGTAGACACTGATAGCGCAGGTCTTTTTGACATCCGCTTCAGCACCAAGAAAAGAGACAGCAGCACCGGCCTCTACTACTACGGCTATCGGTATTACGATCCGGTGACAGGGAGATGGCCTAGTCGCGATCCCATCGGGGAGAGAGGTGGCGATAACCTTTATGGTTTTGTTGGTAATTCTGCAATCGAGCACTTTGACATTCTAGGGTTGTCTGCGGAAGCGATGGCCGAGTGTAAAAAACGAATGGAAATTGCTAAAAAAAATAAGCGTATCAAGACGTTGCTCGATCAGTTTGACTCTGAGTGCCCTCTCGACCTTAAGTGTATTTGCTGTAAGGATGATCAGCGGGCCGCGGGTGGTCACGCTATTGGATTTAATGACCCCAACACAGGGGAGACCAGAATGTGTGCTGGGAACTCAAAAAATGGCGCTGAGTTTCAAAATGTCCTGTGGGAAGAGCTGTCCCATCGCTTGCAGACCTGTGGGAAACTCAAAATACCAGAAGAGTTCGAGGAAGGTGGAAAACCTTGCATGAAATGTATTTGTAAAGAGATTCAAGCAAAAACAGGTGGGGTGCCTCACCCTTGGAAAGGAACAAGACGAAAGGCTGTCGTGAGATCTTCTGTGCAATCTTGCTTGAAAACTTGTCTCGCAAATACTCCACAGGGTCAATGGTTGGATAAAATTGAAGAATTGGAAGAAGGCGCAGATAAAATGTTCGATAAATGCACGAAACGATGAAAACAGAATTGATGCTATTATTCTTCGCTATAGTCTCGAATTTCCCCGGCAATTGCTTTGGAGAACAGATTGTTTATAGAATTGAAGTTAGAGATTCAGTTAGTACGAATTTGCAGGATGTCAATCAGGCGCTACAAATCGGAAAATTCTTAAGGGTTGATGTGGCGAAAAATAAAGTTGATGAAATTGCCGCTCGTTTGATGAAAATAAACAGACTCAAGCTTGCCGAGGCTCAAAAACGAGATGAGAAGGTCACTGTATCCGAAAGATTAGAGGAGCCTTGTGGATGGGTCTGGAAGAAAGACCTAACCACGGGGAAAATGACATTGCTCTGGAAATTCAACGCAGAGGGTGTTCCATTGGATATTATGTTAAAGGCTGTCACTGACGAAGGTCTTAAAAAAGAGGTTCTGAACTTAATAAAGGGAGCAACCTCTCTGCCTGAGTAACTCGCCTAAGCCTGTCGGCGAAGCGATGGCACCCAAGTCAAAGGGCAATTTTTATGCCAGCAACTGTATTCGTGAACTTTTTTCAAGATGCTGCTGAAACCTCTTCTAAATGCTTACGCATCAATGAATTGAGGTGGATGAGGAGCTTTCTCATGACGGCTGTAAGCGCGACCTTTTTGGCTTTGCCGTTTTTGAGAAGGTTCTGATAAAAGTCCCGCAAAATAGGTTCGAAACGGGAGCTGACAACTGCGGCCATGTAGAGGGCTTGGCGTATTTCGCTGCGACCTCCGTAGGTCTTTCTTCGACCGCGCATCTCCCCGCTATCGCAGTTGATGGGAGCGACTCCGGCGAGTGCGGAGGCTTGCTTACGGGTAAGGGTTCCGAGTTCTGGCATAGCGGCTAAAAGGGAAGTGGCGGTAAAATCAGCAACTCCTTTTACGGTCGTAAGAGTTTCAAGGGCTGGACGCAGAGCTTCTGAGTTACGAGCTTTCTCGGTGATTGTTTTGGTAAGGCTTTCGAGCTGATTTTGAAGGCTGGTGAGGCGCCGCCGAATGAAGGTTGTGACAACTTTACTATGCTCGTGTTCGAGTTGCATTTTTTCACGGTGAAGTTGATTACGAATGTGGCGACGGTATTTGATGAGGTCTTGCAGTTCGTCGAGTTCTGGATCGATAGGGAGGGTGGTATCAGGAGTAAAGATGCTGCCGTAGTGCGCGAGGAGTTGAGCGTCAATTTTATCAGTCTTAGCAAGTAAACCCTTGGCTTTAGCGAAGGAGCGGACTTGAGAAGGATTGATCCGCGTGGCGTAAATCTGTTCTTTTTGAAGAGTGAGGAGGAGGGGTTTTTCATAGCCTCCAGTGGCTTCGAAAATGATTTTCACTTCCGGGAGTTTGTCGATGAGTCCGAGCAATTTCTGATGTCCCGTGGGGTTGTTGGGGACTGATGCGGGGAGCTTAAGATCAGGGTGATTTGAGAAGAGATCGAGCTGTGCTTTACAGATGTCGATTCCGACCCAGGAGGATAGTTTTTGGATTTGAGAGCCTTTCATTTTTGTTATTTCTATATTTGAAAAAACCACCGTGATTGGTCACTCTCTGCCTTGCGATTTCGGGCTCGGAGTTTCCTTTATGAGGAAGCTCGGCACAATCAACTGTTCGAGATCTGAACGCAAAGAGAGGTGCCGACCAAGCTGACATACGTGAGTGGAAGCTCACTGGGCATACACGGTCTGACACCTCTCGCACTCTTCTGGGATGGCCATCTCAGAAGGGTGCCCTAGCGGTTCACTCCGAGGGTAATCAAGTCACCCTCGGCATGGCG
>CALDZJ010000084.1 GCA_937944055.1 uncultured Verrucomicrobiales bacterium
GATGGAGGGTGACTGCATCGCTACATTTACGAAGCATAAGGAGGCAATCTCGCACTTCCACACGGCGGGTGTCCCGGGGCGTAATGAGATCGATGATACGCAGGAGTTGAACTATAAGGGCATTTGCAACGCGCTGGCAGCAATGGGCTATGAGGGTTATTTAGGACAGGAGTTTATGCCTAAGAATGATCCTTTGACCTCGCTCAAGCAGGCGATCGATATCTGCACTGTTTATACCAATCGATAAAACTTTCTGGTATTAAAGGATGGAGATCAGGCGTTTGCTTGATCCCTCATCCAGCCATTGCCAACTAAGGAGAGGATGTTCCTGGGCTCGTCCCAGAACTTCTTCAGCCAATGGGTCGAGGACTCCAAAAGTTCGTCCAGCGAACCCCATCGCCGATTGCAGAGCCAATCGCGCAACATATCCCACAGCTTTTCAACTGGGTTGAGCTCAGGGCTGTAGGGTGGTTGGCGTAATACCACGACATTGTCCGGTATCCTCGGGTCGGTATTGCTGGGATGAAACGAGGCTCCATCCCAAATCATGATATGGATTGCGTAGGGATCGCGCTCTGAGATCTGCTTCAAAAATGCCGCACTGACATCTCCATCTGCACGGTTCGTGTAGAGGAACTCACTGCCGCCGCCCCCGACTTGAAGAGCTCCCCAGATGTATTGCCAGTCGTACCGGCAACTGCTGCTCTTGTGGGCACGGACGCCGCGACTCACCCAAGCTCGTCTCAGAGATGGCTGAAGTCCAAAGCGAGCTTCATCACTCACCCAGATTCGAATCGGGCGTTTTCCTCGCTCAATGTTGCGTTCTTTAAGAGCGCAAAACATCTGTCGAGCGAGTTGGGTGCGGAAGCGATAGCGCTTGAGTTCGGAGCTATTGGGATGGCGAGGTCGAACCACTTTCAACCTCGCTCCGAGCTTTCCCAGCCAATGTCGCACGGTATCGTAGGAAGCTTCGATTTTGAACTTTTTACGTAACCACTCGCGGGCATCATTGACTCTGCGGAAACTCCCTTTTGCGATTTTCTTACGAAGGGCTTTTTCGGCAATGGGTGTCAGTTGAGAAGGTCTTCCTGTCTTGGCGTTGGAGCGGCGGCATAGCCTCTCGATGCCCTCCTTGCGGAACAAGTCGAACCACGTTTGGATCGTAGCCCGACTCCTGCCGACGGTGTCAGCGATTTGTTGGAGTTCGAGTTCATCTTCGAGGCCGAGCTTGACTGCGATCAATCTCTCCCGAGCCAAGCCAGCCGGCTCATCTTTCAGTTGTTGGAGAACCTGATCAGCTTGGCCAAGACAATCTAATTTCGACTTTTTGCGAGGCATGGAAAACCTTAACAGAAGACAAGTAAGATACTACCAGAAAGTTTTATCGATTGGTATAAGAACAAGAGGGGTGATTTTAAAGGCTCTCCTGGCCACTTTTACAAGTTGCTGTGTTCTGAGAAATTTAGGAGCTATCAGTGAGTCTTTGGGCTTTTGTTTCTAAAGCTTTCTTCATTGTTTCTTTTAGTGGGCCATCTTCCATTTGCTCAATCTTTTCCCATGCACTAAATACTTCAATGGCCTCGTTGACCTTGCCAGCTTCTCCAATTTTTGAAATTGGGATCCCTCTTCGGCCCACGAATTCGTCTTCACCAAGATCTATTTCAGGTAGTTCAACTGGAGTCCGGGGTTTGAATGAACGTGTAGTAAATTTTTCTAGATCTGCCTCAGTGGATTTCCATGTTTCCCGCGCTAAGACAAATGGAGTGACCATCCCAACTAAACAAAGCATTTTCCAAAAATTACGATCACTGAAGCCGAGCAGGTATGCGAGAGTTCCTATTCCGACAACAGCGACTAAGGATAAGACGTAAGTTTTGACTGATTCCGTTAAAGGATTTTTTGGGCCACATTTTTTGGAGTTTATTCTTTCGACGCTCGCTTATACAACTATTTCGATTTTTCTAGATCCATATTTTATTGCTCCAAAATTTCCATTTTGAAATTAGAGTAGCTCAATCGGCGCTATGGCGGAGGGGGAGGGATTGCCTTCGGCTGTGCGGGGGTGTTTGCCTGTCGGCAAAGGGGTGATGGTTCCATTCGCTGCGCTGCTGGAACTTTGCACTCAAACTGGCTCGCTGAGGCTCGCCAATGTTTTCATGGCCTCCGCCGTTACGCCGTTACGCCATAACGCCACCTCAGCAGAGCTGAGGTGGCGTTATGGCGGAGGGGGAGGGATTCGAACCCTCGGTAGCTTGCGCTACGTCGGTTTTCAAGACCGGTGCATTAAACCAGACTCTGCCACCCCTCCGCGTTGGGGTGAGTTTTGAGAGGGAGAATGCTTTTTGCAAGAAAAAGAGAATGGAGAGTCTAAATTTTTTGGCTTTGGCGGATGTGAGCCAGAAGTCCCTCGGAGCCGTCTTCGATGAGGTCGGCGACGAGTTCGAAGCCAGTATTACCGCCGTAGTAGGGGTCTGGGACTTCTGAGTGGTCGTGCTTTGTGCAGAAGTCGGTGAATTTTCGTACTTTGGCGCGGTCTTGATCGTTTTTGGCGAGTTTGATGATGTTTGCGTGGTTTTCGTGATCCATGGTGAGGATGAGGTCGAAGGTTTCGAAGTCGCGGAGGCTGAATTGGCGGGAGAATCCGGTGACTTGGTAGCCGCGTTTTTTGATGGTTTTGGACATGCGGGCATCGGGTGACTTTCCGCTGTGGAAGCCGATGGTGCCGGCGGAGTCACAGGTGATTTGTTGATCCAGTGAGGCTGTGGTGACGAGATGGCGGAAGATGTTTTCGCCTGCGGGGGAGCGGCAGATATTGCCCATGCAGATGAAGAGGACTTGGAAGGGGGTGGGGGATGAGGGGGAGGGCATGATTTTTTTATTTTGATTTGGCGCAGCGGAAGCCGGTGTGGTTTGCAGGGGCGAGGGATTCTGAGTAGTGGCGTGCGCCGGGGCGGTAGCGGAGGCAGTATGAGGAGTGGCAGAGGAAGGAGCCGCCTTTGGTGACGTGGAGGAGGCTGAGGGGGTGTTGGCGGCCGTAGATGATGGGGCTGGGCCATTTGCCTTTTTCGAGGAACCAATTGACTTCGATTTGGCTGACTCCGCTGGAGGGGCCGGTGGGGTCGGCGCTGGGGTTGTTTAGGAAGGTTTGGTAGTAGTCGGGGCGGTAGAAGTCGGAGCAATGTTCCCAGACGTTTCCGGCCATGTCATAGAGGCCGAAGGGGTTTGGGGGGAAGGATTTGACGGGGGCGGAGCCACGGAAGCCGTCTTGTGCGTTGTCGAGATGGGGGAAGTCTCCGGTGAAGATGTTGGCGAGCCATTTGCCATTTGGTTGGGCTTGGTTGCCCCAGATGTAGTCGAGTTTTTCTTTGCCACCGCGTGCGGCGAGTTCCCATTCGGCTTCGGTGGGGAGTCTTTTGCCAGCCCATTTGGCGTAGGCTTGGGCGTCTTCCCAGGTGACGCAGACGACGGGGTGGTTTTCTTTTCCTTTTAGGTTGGAGCCCTTTCCGAGGGGGCTTTTCCAAGAGGCTCCTTTTTCGAAGCGCCACCATTGCCATTCGGCGCCTTGGCCTTGGCGGGTGACGGCAGTGGGTGGACCGGAGAAGACGAGGGCGCCGGGGGTGAGGGAGGCGGGCGGGGCTTTTGGGAAGTCTTTGGGAGACCAGCCGCGTTCGGCCTGGGTTTTATAATGGGTGGCTTCGACGAATTTTTTGAACTGGGCGTTGGTGACTTCGTGGAGGTCGAGGTAGAAGCTGCTGACGGTGACTTGGTGGACGGGGCGTTCTTCTGGGTTGGGTGGGAGTTTTGGGTTTTCTGGGGTGCCGCGAGTGTAGGTGGCGCCTTGGATTAAGACCATGCCCTCTGGGGGGGTGGCTTTGAGGGGGGCGATG
>CALDZJ010000085.1 GCA_937944055.1 uncultured Verrucomicrobiales bacterium
CTGATACTATAATCCCAGCTCACGCTTCGCTTCTGCTGGAGTGTAAGTGCGCTCAAGCTTGCTCTTCTCATAAGCTTGAGCAGCCAAATAATAGTCTTCCAAGTCGGCCAAATGTTGCTCGATGGCCTCGCGAGCATAGAAAGTTTTAGTGCGCCCAGTCTTCTTGGCCAATTTGGAAAGACGCTCTTCCATCTCGGGTTGTAATCGAATCGCTAACATGCCTGAATTTAGCCTCGCTATACGTGTATAGCAAGGCGGGAATCTTCCTTTTTAGCTGCCAAAGCTGCCTGAATGCGGTAGAACTGCGTTCAAGTTTATGGGTTTCCACCTTGCAGAATTGCCATCTGGCGAAGCACACCCCACCGCGAAAAATCGCGTCTGGGGATTTTTTGGTGAGGACGCTGAAATGAGTCGGGGGAAATCGGCTGAAGCCAAGCAAGCGCACTGGGGAAATCAGGCTGTCACTACGAAGAATGCGTCGGGTGTGTTATACTACGGCTACAGGTATTACGATCCAGTGACGGGAAGATGGCCAAGCAGAGATCCGATTCAGGAAAGTGGGGGGATTAACCTCTATGCGATGATTGGGAATAATGCAGTTGGAAGATGGGATTATCTGGGATTGTCGGGGCCAGGCGCTGGAGATCAACTTACAGGGTATGATCCAAATGAAAACCATATGGATTATTTCATGGATAGATTTCTAAATTTTATGGATCAGGCCGAAGGTGAGATGTTTTCTGCTATAGAATTAATTTTATCGAAAAAATGTAGGGAAATGCCAGGGGAAGATGAACTTGAAGATAGGGCGTATAGCACCTTGTTCACATCTCAGTCGAGCTCTGACTTGAGAGAGGACGCTGATCTTCCTCCTCTTACTGTAACTGAACACCCTGCGGATAAACCTCAAGGTCGCTATGATGCGAAATATGCACTAGGACAATTCGTCGTTGGTTCGGCGAATGTTAAATATAGAGGTTGGGTTGAAAATTATGACTGTAAATGTGGAATTGATTGGGATGGTGAGTTGGCAGTTTTCGATACACCTGGTGTCACCTATGAAGAGGACGGAACGATTGGGTGGATACTTTTCTTCTTGGGAGTCCCTGCGGATTCTCCTCCTATAAAAATTGCTCACAAAGAAGTCGGGGGGTATATTTGTTGTGATAAAAAATAATTTTCATATATTAATGGTTTTTTTCGTCATCTTGCTTTCAGGCTGTGTAGAAAAAGAAGAGCTTAAGGTCGAAAAACTTGAGAAATTTCCCTACAATACTGAGATAAGAGGTGAATTTGTAGATGTTCGTAAGTATTCTTCAAAAGGTCAGTTTTTCTTTGTTCTTCAAGTTGATCTCAAGAGTCCTTCAGATCAAGAGAGAGTTTCAGAGGCTCCATTTTCTTTGATTTCTGATAGTCAGGAAATTAAAAAAATGATAAATAATATGGAAAAATATTTCGAGAAATCGAGATTTTCTCATTCAGATATTCATTGTTTTAAAGGGTTAGATCGTAGTGGGTTTTGGATGAAGATAGTAAAGATGGGGGGTAAATGTTTCATATTGGCAGATAAGATATGATTTGTCTGCCAGGCACAATTTTAATTGCCAGACGATTTGCAGAGTTCGTTGGATTGACAATCAAAGGCCCTCGCTAAGCTTCTTCCGGTGTTCGTCGTCCTGAGCCTGTCGGTGGTTCGCATTTATATTGCCAGACGATTTACAGAGCTCGTTGAGCTGACAATCAAAGCCCCTCGCTAAGCTTCTTCCGGTGTTCGGCGTCCTGAGCCTGTCGGTGGTTCGAAAGTCCCAAGCACCTTCGTCCGGCAAACGACCGCTCCGGCACGCTGTCTGCGGTCGATTCCTCCCGTCAGACATCGCGCCTCCGCTCGTGCGTTGGTGTTCGGAGAGCGGTCGCTGGGCCTCGATGCTCAACTCTGGCGGCTCGCTATCGCTCCCACGCCATTCGTTCGCCTCGGCCGCTTCCTTCGCCCGTGTTTCAGACGTTCCTCCCGTGCTCCATGGTCACCGCTCCTCGCGTCGCTTTCGTCGTTCCTCTCCTCATGCCCACCGCCCGCTCGTCACTTCGGTCGCTCCGGGTTCCGGGGGTGGGGGAGGCGCCTCATCGTGCTGCTATCGCAGAGGTGGGTAGATCCCCCCCCGGACCCCTACGCTTTAGGTTCTTCTCTTTAGGGTTCTCTCTTCGTGGCCGTCTTGGTGAATCGCCTTTGCACTGAACAGGACCAGCCTCTCCCGCATGCGCGGGATCGGGCCAGTTCAAAGGGGTGCTCCTGCCGTCGCAGGCTGCCTCCCCAGCCTCTCGCTCCGCTCGCCCCAGAGTTCCACACCCCAGCCTCCGTCATCATGTTCCAGTCGTGACCTCCCTCCACATCATGCCTCCGGCCCCGCCCCCAGCATCGACCCGACAAGAGCGGGCATCGGGAAGCTCATAAAGAAAATCATCATTCAACCTCTCGCCCTGCCGCCGTTCGGCCATGGCCTCAAGAATGGATCCTTCGACGACCGACCCCTACCATTCTTGACCCCAAGTCCTCCTCGGCGGCTTTGGTCCATACGGACTTTGTCCCAAAGTCCTTCGCCAAGTCGAAGCCCCCAAGCTGTCGCAGTCGGAGGACCATGTTTGTGATTTGTGCAGGCCGGAGGGAGTGGTAAGGCGAGTGCGAATCCCCCAACACGGCCTGCATGAGCTCAGGCAGCGTAACGCGCACGCCCCCGCTTTGCTTCGTTCGAGAGCGTATGCCGCTGCCTTCGAGCTGAGCCGCCAGTTTTAGAGTGGTCGCGGGAGTTTTTCGTTTCGTCGCCCCAAAAGCCACGCTCCCTATCGGTCGCAGAAAAGCCCAAAGGGCTGGCGGCTGGCAGAGAATCAGGAGGCTTGCGCCTCCTTCATTTTCTGCGCAGCAAGCATGTCCTCCAAAAATTCAGCTACCCTTCGTTGCTGGGGACGAGGTAGTGAAGCAGCTTCAGTAAACAGTTTAGCCATCTTGCTGTTTAGAGGGATTGCGGGCTTGGATTTTGGTTGTCCAAGAATCAGCTCAACGGGAACGCAATAAAGTTCAGCGATTTTCAAAATCAGGTCTGGATCCATGATTTTCCCAGTTTTTTCCCAATGAACGAGTTTAGTATGAGTGACCCCTAATTGGCGTGCAGTCTCTCGCAAACCGAGATCTGCACGTAGGCGAATTGCTTTCAGATGTGAACCGTCTTTAGGCATTTGATCTCGAATATAGACCATCATGGTCAAAATATGCTTGAAGTGGTTTTGTATTTGAACCAAAAAAATGCAGATGTTTTTAGTTTGACGATCTTTGAGGGTTGAAGAGTTAAGAGCAAAAAGGCCGTGGGTGCCATTCGACCAAGAACAAAACACCCACGACCAAAGAGAAACACGAGCCAGAAGGCACGGTGCTTCGTCTTGGACGGTAGCGCAGGTGGTCTTTTGGCTCAAAAGCAAAAAACAAAAGAAAACCATGTCCAAAATACCAGAATCCGAGCTAACCCGAATCAAATCTGAAACTGACCTCATCGCGCTCATCCAGTCGCGAGGGACGGTCTTGAAAAAGCAGGGAATCAACTGGACGGGGCTTTGCCC
>CALDZJ010000086.1 GCA_937944055.1 uncultured Verrucomicrobiales bacterium
CCGTAAACCACGGAAGGAAGTTGGCCTTCACGGCGCATTTGCTTGAGCACGCCGGAGCCGGTACGTTTGCGAGTTTCAGCTTTGAGAGTTTGGGTCTTCGCCATGATTCTAATTCGTTGATTTTTCCGCGGAGAAACCCGCGCGGGCGGGTGCTTAACCCCATGAACGGGCTTTAGTCAATCCCTGTTTATAAGCAGTCAGTTTTTTTTATCGAATTGGAGCCTGATTCATATTGGATTCGCTCGTCACCCTCGCTAAGCTCCCGAGATGAGACGTAGATTCACTTCCCCCCTTTT
Source organism: uncultured Verrucomicrobiales bacterium (assembly GCA_937944055.1). Classification (GTDB taxonomy): domain Bacteria; phylum Verrucomicrobiota; class Verrucomicrobiia; order Verrucomicrobiales; family Akkermansiaceae; genus SW10. The sequence goes on from CALDZJ010000086.1 coordinate 297, forward strand.
CATAAGCGCAATCAGTTTTGTGCTCAGCTCATCGGCCTGGGGGCAATTCCTAAACAGCGAGATCATTGCTGTCAGCGATCCTCCTGTGGGGACCGTAGGGACCAAGATCCTCTTCTTTGGACACCAAGAGAATAATCATCATAGTCCTATCGCGGTCTTCGAGCAGCTCGAGCCCGTGTTTCAGGCTCAAGGCATCTCCCTCGTCTTCACAGATCGTTTTTCCTCCCTCACCACCGCGAACCTCGCCAGCTATGATGCGCTAATGATGACCGGCAATGCCCGCTCCGGCTTCTCATCGACAACTGACCCATTCGTAACCATCATTCAGCAATATGTCCGTAACGGTGGATCATTAATCGGCATCCACGTTGCGAGCGCCGCCTTCCGCTTTGACCCCCGCTTTGCGAGCCTTCTTGGTGGTCGTTTTCAATCGCACACCACCGGGCGCTTCACCCCAGAAACTCTCCCCTCGAGCCACCCCATTTCCCTGAACCTCCCGCCCTTGGACTCCTTCGATGAAACCTACATCCTTAAAGATCTAAACCCAGATATCACCGTCTTACAGGAACGAGTTAAAAATGACTCACGCTTCCCATGGACTTGGACCCGTCGTGAAGGCCCCGGCCTCGTCTTCTACACCGCTAGTGGACACGTCCCCGCCAGTGGCCAAACTGGAACCTTTGATTCCATCATCCAAAATGGCTTCCATGAGCTCCTTCTAAGAGGAAGCCAATGGGCAACACGCAGGCACTTCTCATCATTCACCCAAAGCGGCCTCCTAGCATCGGGAAAAATCGTAGGCCATGGGAACCTCCGCTCACCAAATACCCCCAGCTATTGGATGGCAGATATAGACGGCCCTGCGCTTTTCTCGCCAGAAGATCAGCTCATCACAATTGGCGGAGAAGAATTCCATTTCAAAAGCTCCTCACCGCTCTCAATGATCCCTTGTCCTGGTGACTCCGAATCGATCGTTTTTTCCCGAGACCTAGTCGACAGCTCAGAAAACAGCCTCAAGGGGCTGTGGCTCCTGGACAAATCACAAGCCATCACTCCAATCCTCGTTGAACAACAGCCTTATCTTAACTCCGACTCCGCGGTCCTCGTCGAAAAGGTCAACCCTGAAACCGGAGAAGGCTTCGTAGCAAATGGAAATGGGCAAATCCTCGCCCGAGTGATTCTCAACGACCCTAGCCATGCGGATTTACGATCGGCCCTCTTTCTTTCCGGGGACGGAAGCATCATTCGAGAAGGTGACTCACACCCCTCCTTGGCCACTGGAGTAACCTTCTCAGACCTCTCAAAAGGCCCCTTATCTCTGAATTCAAATCACCAATTCGCAGCCACCGTCAAAACGTCCGAGGGTAACAGCGCTCTTGCACGCTGGACCGATAGCGCTCTTGAGCTCCCCGTCATGGAAGGCAAGCTCGTGCCTGGATTTACCGATTTATTCTGGGGAGAAATCCTCCATCTGAAAATCAATAACCATGGCGATATCGGAGCCATCGTAACCCTCAGCGGGAATATCACACCCCAAACAGACACCGCACTTCTCCACATCCCGCGAAACAACGGAAGGCCCTCTATTCTCCTCCGAGAAGGGCAAAGCATATCAGGCCTATCCACCTCTACGGTGATCGGCGACCTCGCCCTATCACCCATCATCATGGATCACAATGGGAACTGCTTTCTCACAAGCTCTCTCCAAGGGCCACTCGTTAGCACCCAAAACGACAGCGCCCTTCTCCGCGCCGGATCCGCTACAAATCAGCTCTTAGCACGAGAAGGAGATACGCTCCCCGCCATCAGTCCAAGCGTCACCATGGGAAGCCAACTCAGCCAATCAACCTTATCCATCACCCCCTCGGGAGACTTATATTTTAAAGCAAGTAAAGTCGATGAAGGGCTGGAATCTGAAGCCCTATTCAAAATTGAGAATCAAACTGTTTTTGAAGTCGCCGCGACGGGCGACTTACTTAAAAGAGCAGGTGGTCAATCCTTCGAGATTGCCTCCATGGAAAACTTACTTTTAGGAGGCAGCGACGATGGCCTCCCCTCACAATCTTCGATCGAAAACACCTTGGTCCTCACTGCCCTAACTACAAGTGGCCACCGAGCCTTAGCCAGATTACAGGACTTGGATGATCTTGACCAAGACGGACTAGCCAACAGCCTAGAAGCAGGATTGGGGCTCGACCCACACACCCCCTCCACCGCAACCAGCGCTTCCTTCCCATCCATCCGGGAACTCTCCGGACAATCTTACTACACCTATCTACGACCCCGCATTTCCGGACTCCCTTCTCCAAAAGTTCAACAAACTACCGACCTCGAAAACTGGACCACCCACAGCCAGCCACCCATTATCTGGAACGATCAAGACACAGTTCCACCCAATTTTGAACGCGTCGGGATTCTCCTCACCGAGACTCACCAAAAGAAGTTCTTCCGCCTCGCATTCTAGCCGAGAGCAATACCACGCCCTATTTGAATAAGAAGAAACATCCTCTTCTGCTTCACAGACTAATCTTCACCCTCAAGATCAAAGAGCGAGGTCACGGACTTGCCATTGTGAATTCTCTCGATTGCCTCCCCTAAAACTGGCGCGATCGAGACTGGCCTCACTTTCCCCCTCGCTTCAACTGGAGTGGAATCCGTCGTAATGACCTCCTCGATGACTGAATTCTCGATCCGCTCATGCCCCAACTCACCAATCACAGCGTGAGAAACCGCCGCGAAGATCCGTTTCGCTCCACCTTTCTTCAAGATTTCAGCGGCCGCGCAAAGAGTTCCGGCCGTCTCGGTCATGTCATCCACCAGAACAACATCTCGCCCCTCGACATCACCAATCACCTGCATCGCCTCTACCTCCGTCGCGGAAACCCGATGCTTTGCTACGATAGCCAAGCGAGCTCCAAGAGCATCAGAATAAGCCCGCGCCATCTTTACCCCGCCTACATCTGGAGAAACCACCGTGAGATTGTCACACTTTCCTCCGAAGCGCTCACGTAACTCTCTGATCAAAATTGGTTTCCCGTAAAGATGATCGACTGGGATATTGAAAAAACCTTGGATCTGAGCTGCATGCAGATCCATCGTGACCACTCGATCAACCCCCGCTGCTGAGAGAAGATCAGCGACCAGTTTTGCCGTAATCGGAACCCGCGGTTGGTCTTTGCGGTCCTGGCGTGCATATCCAAAAAAGGGGATAACTGCATTGATCCGCCCAGCGCTCGCGCGCTTCGCCGCATCGACGATAATCATCAACTCCATGAGATTGTGATTTGTCGGAGGACAAGTCGGCTGGATGATATAGACATCCTCACCTCTGATATTTTCGTTAATTTTGACAAAGGTTTCACCATCAGGGAAAGCGGTCACATTAACATCGGCCAGAGGGACCTTAAGACTCGCAGCAATATCTGAAGCCAAAGCCGGATGAGCCGTGCCAGTGAAGAGTTTCATACCGAATTTGGAAGTCATCTGTGAAAAGGCTTAGCGACTAGTGGATCGAGAATCAAGAACCGCTTCTCGACCAAGGATTTCTGCGAGCTCTTCCTCCGTGAACTGAACCGGCTGCACTCTTCCACCCTCCAAGACTCCGAGATAAAACTCGAGTTGCTTGACCAATCTTTCCCAATTCGGATTTTTATCTTTCACAACCGTCTCACAGGCTTGAAACCGCTTTTGGGCCTCCAACATTAAACCATAAGCTAGCTCCGGATTACGTGGGCGCGTATTCTTCCAAATCTCATCCCCCTTCTTGAAAAGCACTTGAGCTTCCATAAAATCCACCCAAGCAGCCAATTCCGCAATCAAACCCTTTTCCTTATGCCGGATCGAAGACATTTTCATAATGTCATGCCGCTGATTTAGGCGATCTTGCGCCTTTCTAAATTCCAAAAGAGCCCTGTCCCGATCTCCATCATATAAAGATCTCAGTGCCGAGGCATAAGCACTCTGAGCCGCATAATAGTGAGGCCGTAATTTGAACTCCCGGGACCACAACTTCTTCATCGCCAATTCATGCCCCTCTTCCGCAAGCTCCCAATTCCCGAGAGCATCCTCCACCCTAGGTAACCCCGCGAGACCAGCTGCGAAGTGCGGGTTATATCGGAGAGCACCCTGAAAAGCAATCTTAGCAAGACGATTGAATTCTTCTCCCATTTTAGGGTCATTCTTCTGAAGAGCTTCACTTGCATAGCTCATAGCCAGACGTCCCATAACCTCAAAAATTTCTGGATCCCGTCCCAGGTGACCGGCTTGCCTCATCGTTTCCAAAGCTTTTAAAGCGGATTCAACATTCAAAACCGAGGAGATTTGTCGATTTGCTTCACGGCCTAAGAGATAGGATTTAACGAGAATGAACCCAATGCTAAGCAGAAGAACTGAAATGCAAATTGAGTAGAAAGCTCTGAATCCAGAAAATCCTCGGGTCATTCGCCCCGATTGATTCTCACGATCTCCGCTTCTTAATGCTAAAAAACCTGCTTGAAGACCTAGCAACGCAACGCAAGCGGGCACATGTAGGAGAAAGCTAAAAAAGCACTGAACTAGGAGTGCGATCATTCCTCCCACTGCGCCTATTTGCCAAATCCTTAAATCTTGTTGGGGCGCATTGTTCTCAATTACCCTAAAAACGCCAAAAATTAGATGGAGGAAAATCAGTCCTCCCGCAGCGACCAGCCCGACCACGCCATAGTCAGCCAACACCTGCAAATACTCATTATGAGCAAATTCAGGAGGTCTCTCTCTCACGGGGCGACGTTCCCGATCCCAATACTCAAGAGAAAGATAAGAATAGGCGCGGGGCCCTGCGCCTATCAGCGGATGATCTTGGAAAATTTCAAAAGCGAGCTGTTGGAATTCAAGCCGCCCCCCATCATCTACTCTAAAATTTTCTTCTCCTATGAGACTTTCAGTCAAATGCGCTTGGCGCTCGTTTGTGAGTTTTTGAAGCCTCCATTGAGCTGTCGAAATGGCTAACAACGCAAGTGTCATCCCCAACACTAAGGTGAGCCCAAAATACTTGCTCTTAGCCTGCTTAAGGTGAGTCAACACGACTAAAAGCCAAACCGAACCTCCAGCAAGCAGCGACAACCATCCCCCACGAGACCCACTAAGTAAAAGCGCAACAAAAGCCCCGACAACTATGATTCCGCTCAAAATTCTCCAAGGGAGCTTTTTACCCAGTAATCCATAAGTGAGGAAAAAAAATACCGAACCATTCAGAAAACCCGCAAGTGGATTGTAATGCCCAAAGATTCCAGTCACCGCCTTTTTCCGACCAGAACTTTCTTCCCATACGAAGTAAGCTGAATTCGTGAACTCTTGGAAAAACGCGAAAGTAAGATTCCCAAGACACACAATTCCTAATCCTATTAGAAAGATCGCACGCCCCCTGTGAGAACTCGATAAGACGCCGAAATAAGCCGCCGTCGAGATGAGAATGAGCACAAGTTCAGGCAGCGCTAAACCAATGGGGCCACCAGAAAGTGCTCTCCAAATAAAATAACTACTGCCTAAGCAAGTAAGAAACGAAAGTATCGCCTGATCTCGATGTAAAGATGAAGAAAAGACAGACCAAGCCGAAAGCACGCCCCCAAGCCCTAAAAGGCAGAGCCCCAAACTCGTGCGACTTGTTACAAGATCAACCCCCGTAATCGTGACTATCAAAAAGCCCACCATACTCAGCAGCGTTCCTAAGCTCATCACCTTATTCATCGCGCTCCTTTACTAAAAATAACGGCCGGAATAGTCTTAAACAAAATCCTAAAATCCTCCCAAATCGACCAGCGATCGATGTAATCGACGTCCAGCTTCACCCACTCATCAAAGTCCGTAATATCGCTCCGCCCACTAATCTGCCAAAGACAGGTAATCCCCGGCTTCATACTTAAACGGCGACGGTGAGCTGAATTCTCAATAGCCTCGATTTCATGCAGAGGGAGAGGGCGAGGCCCCACCAAACTCATTTCCCCTTTCAAAACATTGATCACCTGAGGCAGCTCATCGATGCTAAATTTCCTCAAAAAGTTCCCAAAGGGAAAGATCCGTGGGTCTGTCTTCAACTTAAAAGCAGGTCCGTCAACCTCATTCCCATGCTCCTCCTTCACTTGATCTAGCAACTTTTCCGCATCTGCAACCATCGTTCGAAACTTATAAATGCAAAACGGCTTCCCATAAAGCCCAGAACGCTGCTGGGTGAAAATCACAGGAGCACCCGGACTGGAAAGCTTAATCCCAATAATCGCAGCAATCCAAAACGGCGATGAAAAGATAAGAATCAGTGAGGCTCCGAGCAAATCGACGACCTTCTTACAGAAAAGCTGCCAAGAAAGTTCAGGAGTTGAGCGGAAAACGAGCATCGGCTGCCCCCCGATCGAATCAAAACTAGGGCGAGCCACTTGCGTCTGCATGAATGACGCCCCGATCCAAGCCTCCACCCCCTGCACTTCACAAGTCTCGACTGCTCGCGAAACTCGTTCAAATTCCGTATGTTTCGCCAAAAAAACCACCCGCTGGACAGATTCCTTTTTGATAAGATCATCAAGATCCTCAATCGTGCTTTTCTCAAGATCGAAGTGCTCGACCACCCGCCAGGCCTCTGCCACCTCGGGATCCAAAGAACTCTCGAAGGCCTCGGTCTCGGCTTTTGGGCCCGCCAGCACAACTCTTTCTAAAAGCCCCTCGCTGGCAGCTCGAGATCGCAAGAACTTAGCCGTGAACGCACTCCGAAGCCATAGAAACAAAAAACTGAAAACGAAGCCCGAGCCCAAAGTCAGCCGCTTGGTGTCCCCTATTTTTCCGAAAACCACCGCAACTCCCACAATCAACACCATGAGAAAAACCCCCCTTACAAGGCCCGTGAAATTCTCGAGCCCCCTTTTACTCACTAAGCGATCATAGTGGCCAAATTTCTCCAGAATCAGCGGTGTGAGCGGCACCGCAATAAAGATCACCCAGAGCATCCCATCAAAACCCCCACCCGCCGGCCCCGCCATTCCAAGAAGATCCCTAATCGGCCCCCTGATTTGTCCGGCAATCACAAAGCTCAGCCAGACCAAAGTCGCATCAAAAAGCTGAAGAACTTGAACTGAGAAATGACGATTAGATTCCCGCATAGCTTATGAGCCCAGATTTTTTCCTGTTTCTAAGGAATGGTCTCTCCCCTCCCTCGGAGGTGAAACAACGACCGGAGAAAGTTCCTTCAAAAACTGCAAAATGTGAGCTTCCGTCTGCTCTTCATCCAACTCCGAAATCCCCCCAAGATTAAAGCCCTGTTCAGCATGCTTTTTAGTCACGAACGCTGAAAAAGTCGCATAGGCCCATCGCTGATCATAGCCCTTAAAAAGACGATCCTTAATGTCCTCTGCAGTCCGCTGATAATGCCCTGCCACGATCGCCTCATGCCCCATAAAGGTGTAATAAAATACCCGCCAGATGTAAGCTTTCTCACCATTTTTGAGGAGCACAGCCTCAGCCTCGCCATCCTCGTTTGCCACCTGATAGAGCCGCCGACATAAAATCTCCTTCACAGGCAAGTTCTCACCAGTTGGAAGAACATTTTCCCACGAGAGATAACGCTCCCTCACGAACTCCCAACCTTGAGCTCGGAGACAGACCTCGGGACGATGAATACTCTGGCTAAGATTCTTTCCCGAAAAGACAATAGATACTTCCACCGCGGGCGACTTCCCAGCTGAGTCCAAATACAGCATTCTCTCAAACTCCGTATCATTCGCCAAAACCTGCTTCTCGCGCTCCCCAGGCTCTTGGGGTTTACCCAGCCAATCCCCTAATTCAGAAGGCAAAGTCCGCGACAGCCGAGACGCCTTCATTCCAGAGACATCCGGAAGCAAAAAGACCACCATCGCAAAAAGCAGAACAAAACTCAGTAAAACCAGCGAGCGAGCCTTCATGACGTCTGCCCTCCCTTCACAACTTGGCGTGTTTGCTTGACTGAACGCTTCACCTTCTTAGCTCTTCTCTGCTTAAAATTCAGTAAATAGTCCACCAAATAGAGGCCCGAAAGAGCAATCGGGAAAAACAAAAGAAGCCCTGCCCAATCATGCCACGTCTTGCTCGCGAAATCTCCAAAACCCATCTGAGACAAAACAAGAATTGTGAAAATACGGAAAAAATTCCCGATAATCGCCAGCGGAAAAGAAGAAGCAAAAAGAAGCGCCTTCTTCCACAAAGCCTTCTGGGTGTAATTTGCATAAACAGCGGCGATCATCGTCAAAGCCATGAGAGAGCGGATGCCACTACATCCCTCCGCGATATCAAGATCAGAGCCCTTTACCGAGATCGTCGAGCCAGAGGACGTCAGATCCATCCCCACGAAAACCCCAAGATGGTAGCAAGACTTCGTAATCAAAGTCTGCAAATTACCAGTTAAAGCAGCCTCTAAACCCGGCACCGGAATCGTAAACCAAAAGAAAAAAGCCGGGAAGATAATCGCCTTCGCAATTTGGAAGCCAAAAATGAAATGAGTGAAGCCAACGATCGTAAACGGAAGTCCAATCAAAGCCAATCTTGGCTGAATCGTTCGGATCGAAAGGATGTAAAACAACAAACCTAAGGCTAGGGCCGCCAAACCCCAGTAAGACGGATTGATCCTCTCCTCCTTCATCCGTTGCCACGCCATCCAAACCATGATGCAAAACGCAAAGGGGATAAACCGCCCATGAAGAAAACCATTCTCCGAATTACACGCCCTCCAAGTCCAGCCTGCAACAGTCTTTCCGGGAGTCGTAGGATAGGCTAAATAGAACGCATAAAAATAGAGCAAAATCGTAGCAGCAATCAATACCGGTAACAGAACAAAGGCCGGCAAGCTCTTAAGGCCGCTTAGCATGGGAAAAAAAGCATGCCTGCTTTGTAAACTATTGTCACCAACGTTCATTCTTGAGTGATTAATGACATTTGAGAACGCTAAGCAAGTTCATTCCGACGCCTTTCCCCACCTGTGGCTCGGGTAGATTACATCGTCACTCGTCCACATCACCAGATCTTTTCCGGCAGCGTGAATTTCAAAATTGAGTCCACTGATTCGGTGGAAAAATAAAGGAGTCCCGAAGCGATCTAGGAGCTCACCTTCTGCACTCACTGCAAAGTGAGATTGAGGAATCCAAATAAGTTTCTCAGGATTTTTCCCACTCAGAAAGGAAGTGATCGCCTGGTTATCGGGAAGATAAAATGAAGCGAAGTTTTTGAAAATAAGCCGACAATCAGTAAGTAAGGCATATACGGCTTCGAGGTCATCCGCCGTTTTCCGATCTTCTGAGCCATATTCCTCCAGGAATGAAGATCTCGATATAGCTTGGCCAGTATTACCCCTTGAGCTTGAGTCCAGATTCACCTCTGAAGTCCCAAGAACTAATTCTAGCCCTTCTTTTCTCTTTGATAAAAAAAGACAAAAGACAAGGCAAGCGGTCGCCAAGATCAGAAAAAGCGCCCCTAGTTTCAACAACCTCCTCATTCTAAATTCATGAATCCCAAGGGCGGTTCGGAGCTATCCAGAGAATAGAAACGGCTCAAATTCGGCAAAACCAAGGGAAGATTAGATTTTGAAACTCCCATCCAAAGAGCAAGTTCAGAAAAATACTCGTCCACAGAAGTCGTAGGAACTAAGCGGCCCCGCCCCGCGTCTAAAGCACTTCCAAGCGCCAAATCAGGATACTCCCCGTAAATTTTATTACCTTTTACGGCTCCACCTACGACGAATTGATTCCCGCCCCATGCATGATCACTTCCACCACTATTCGGTGAAAGAGTTCGTCCAAAATCTGACGCCGTGAATAAGGTGACTTTATCAGTAAGGCCCATCTCCGCCATCTCAGCGTAGAACTCTCCGATCCCCTCGCTGAGCTGCTGAAGCATTGCAGGATGATGGTCTAAGGAAGCGTGATGATCCCAGCCTCCGACCTGAACAAAAAAAGTCTGTCTTCTTTTATTTAACGCGGTGCGAGCTGCGATCGCCTCAGCAACGTCTCTCAACTGCTTAGAAAGGGAATTTGAACTGCTAAATGAGCCAATAATTCCCGGAGTATTCTCAACTGCCACTCGATATTCTTCTGCTGTGGCAATCGCATCTAAACTCCGATTCGCAAAAGCTCTTTCAAAGACATTACCATACTCAGCTTCTAAGATGCTTGTAGCTGCCGCCTTACGAGCAATAAGGCTCGAGACCGTGCTGTTCCAGTATGAAATTCCGGGAGTTAAACCCTGCGTTTTTGAAAAAATCGAAGTGTTCTGACTGCTCTGAAACAAGTTAATCCCCGCAATCGAAATATTCATGGACACTCCACTGACACCATTTAGCTCAGCAATGAGATCGCTCATACGCCCCCCCCATCCCGTAGAGGGCGAGCGGGTCTCCGGCAAAGAAGATTGCCAATGTTTTTGTTGATCAGAGTGCGAAAATAATCCCAGAGGGAGGTTTGCGCTCCCTTCTTTGATCCCCGACACTGTCGTTGGCTCGACCAAAGTTCCCACATTACAAATCATCGCCGCAGCTCCCTGAGAATAAAGAGACTGTAAACTAGTCATATTCTTATGGAGACCCAACCGTCTCCCATCTGGCAAAACAGCTGAAAGAGCCGTAAAATCAGATGACGGAAGGGCGATACTTCCTCTCGCTTCAGCATAATCCGCATATGCGTCCTCACTCACCGGAGACAACATATTGAACGAATCGTTTCCACCTGCGAGAAACACACACACCAACGCTCTGTAATCGTCATCTGGATCTGTCTCATCGGCAGACAACGCACCCGTCATCCGGAGACTCAAGATCGATGAAAGCGCAGAGATAGAGCCTACCGATGCGCAACTTGTCTGGCCAAGAAACTGTCGGCGACTAGGAACTCCCCTTTCTTCTCTCATCTTACTTTAAAATACAATAATTGGGAGAGTTCACGATAAATCTCACGCTATCGAGCACTCTCAAGGTTGGATTTGAAAAACGGCTGATTTCCGTCCGAATTGTCGCCTTAAGTTCTGGCGACATATTGCCGAAGGTCAGTAGAATATCGAGATGATCTAGAAGCGCATCTGGATCAGAAGCCAAGAGGCGCTCATCATCGTAATTCATCACTAATCCCGCATGCCCAGACACTGAGACCGAAAAACGATTGAAGGTATCCAACAGCGCACTTGTGGTAGCAATCTCTAGCTCAGGAGAAAACAAACCATTGTCATTCAGCTCGCCGCTCGGAGAATGATCAGGCAAATAAAAATTAAAGACAGAGGGTGAAGACATGACGAATTGCCCAAAATCGCGGTTAAGGGCACTGAACTGCACACCCGTACTATTTGATGTTTCAGGCGAACCAAAAGCTCGTAGCAAGTGGATCAACCTCAGTAGCGGCTCTCGGACTTTCCCAGAAAACTCCTGATCAGCCCGCCCCCTCGCCTCGGGATCCAAAAGAATGCCTCTTATAACTCGCTCCAAATTACCGCCGCTCGTATTCCAAACTGCAGAAACTCGGGAGATGTATTGTTGGCTGGGATTTGACGAAGTAAACCGTTGAATTAAAAGTCGTGAAATAAAGGGACCGGTGTTTGGATGAGCTGCTAAGGCATCCAAAGTCATCTGGACATCTTCATCACCCGCCAGGCCGCTGGGAATCACCACATTTCGGAAAAGAATCTTTTCACCCTCTTCGTGCTCTTCGTCCCAGACCTTCATTGGGAAGAGATAGTCGTTCCCATTCGACGTATCAAAAAAACTCTCGGCGATTTCTCCGCGAGATCGAGTATGACTCATTCCCGTAAAAATTTTCGCCATATTCCGGATAACCTCATTGTCGTAAGTTGGAATGAATTCTCCACTTTCAGTCGTTTTGCGTTGCCCATTCACTTCTAATTCCCAGAGACCAATTGTGAATAATTGCATGATTTCTCTGGCAAAGTTTTCATCCGGAAACCGACCGATCGTAGCATCACTCTTACGGTTATTGAGATGGGACAGATAAAATCCCATCACTGGGCTATAAGTTACCTTTTCCAGAATTTCGCGATAGGGCGTGAACGCACTTTGTAAGAACTGATCGTAATAGTTTGCCTTCGTAAAAGGATTGTCACCAATCACCGTCCCGGGTTCATTATTAACCACCAAAATCTGACTGAGAGCGTAAGCGATCCGCTGACGAAGCTGATCATTCGCCGTAATTACGGTCGTCCACCAGCCATGCCTCCACCATGTCGCGCTGGGAGATATTCCACTCCGAGACATGTTAGGCCGGGTAAGTTCAATCGGGGCCTCGGCCTGATCTTGAAGCCATCCAGACATCCCTCTTTCCATCACCATTACGATGGATTCCAAAGTAGGCCCAAAGGTCGATTGAACCAAAAAACGAGAAGCCTCTGCTGCTTGAGGCAAGCGCTGAGGTAGCACCTGTCCATTTGAGAGTTCGAGTCCTCCAACCTGTTCAATTGCGATCACTGCACTCTCATAATCTCCGACCCCGTCTTCGCTCGCGCTCAAAGCATCATCATCGCTCCACCCGAGTAAACTCTCTTCCCATGCATTAAGCCCATCTTGATCACGATCTACATCAAAAACCACAAGCCGATAAATACCGGTATCCGCTAACATCGGTAAAAGGTGACTCATTGGTCCTGAGAAAACCTTCGGCTCGATCGTCGCTACTGTATTCCAACTAGATTCAGTCAAATCATAGCTCTCGATGCGGTATGCCTTCCCAGCAATGCCATCCCATTGCAACTGAAGCCCACCCTCAATTGCCTCCGCCTGCTCCAGCCGAAAAAGATCCAAAACCTCTTGAGGGTTAGTTCCTGCAACCATTTCCTCAAAATCCGAAAATCCATCTCCGTCACTATCCTCATTAATTGAAGCGCCGTCAGGATGCAACAGCGCCCACAGCTCAGAGACACCATCACCATCAAGATCCAGGCTTCCCTCAGCTTGATTGATACTTAACAGAAGCAAAAAAGCGCAAAGGGCAAATAAGCCACCTTGCGCACATCTACGGCATCGGAAATTTCTCGGAAACTTTTTCATTCAACCTAGTTCGGAGACTAGCCTAACATCAGGTAGGGGAAATTACAAAAAATACCTCCTCCTGAAAACTAAAGATCTCAGAGCTTAAAAACAGATTCGTAAGTCGTTAAAGATTTGTGGGCCACCGACTCCCATGTCAATTCCCCGCGGACAAAGTCCTGCCCCCGCTTTCCCATCACTGCCAGCATTTTTCGCTCCCTCCAAATTTTCATCAAGCCCGCCGCAATACTCGACTCCTCAGGGTCCACCAAAACCCCCGCTTGCGCCTTTTCCACAAAACTCGCCACTCCAGCCTGTGTCGATACCAAAACCGGACGCCCCGCCAACATCGCTTCTACAATCGTTAAACCAAACCCATCAAAACGAGAACAGAGGACAGACAGATCCGCTCGCGAATGGATGGTCACCGAGTGATCTTTTAATCGACCCGTGAATTTCACTCGCCTCTCAATCCCTAACTTCTTTACCAAATTTTCCAAATAAGGTCTATCTACCCAATCATTTCCACTCAACTGTATGGTCACTTTTTCGCCACCATTAAGTTGAGATAAGAAAAGAGCATACCCGCGAATCAGCAAATCTAAACCTTTGTGATTTCGATCCATTCGTCCCAAGTATTGAATTAGGAAGTCATCCCCTTGACCCGGTATACGAGCATCGGAAGCTAAGTATTGGACATCACCAGGATCACATCCATTGGAGATCGTGAAAGCAGGTGTTGTCACCTTCATTTTCCGCAGCGCCCCCTCGTGCTCCGACGACAAAAGTTGAATCGCAGCTGCATTCTGAATCACCCACTTCTCGCATAGATGCCAATATACGAATTTCCGAAGTGCCCGATGTCTTGTCAAATCAAGCGCATAGGGATCATGCGGCATAAAAATGTAGGGCACCTTTCTCTTCTTGAGCGCGCGAGCCAGAGCATAAACTTGGGGGCTATACGTCCCATGGAGCACCGCCCCATGCAACACAAGTTCCCCCGAGTCCAGAGCGCTAAGGAAACTCCGCGGTAAATCAAACGGATGCCTCTTGTGATGAGGGAATTTCAGTAAAGGAGGGTCCATTCCCGCCGAGTCCTTTACTGCCTTTCCACGAAATGTAATCACAGGAACCTCCAGCCCCTCAACCTCTTCAAAGGCCTTCCCTAAGCCTCGGCAAAAGCTCGTCAATCCTTCTTGGCCAGGGAAATAAGAAAGAATATGAGCGACTCTCTTCATCTCGTTCTTTGCGCCAAGGCTCCCACCACCGTCTCTAAAACCTCTTCCATCACCTCCGCAGGCGCCCGACCGCAATCGACCAACACCGCGCCATCTCCCCAGTTTTTCTCGATACCCCGATAAGCCTCTAGCTGTCTCGACAATTCCTCAGGAGTTACTTCCTGCTTCCGAGCCAGAATCGTTTCCGCATCTGTGTGAAGAATGATGACACGATCGGGCTTGGGAATGAATCGGAAAAACAAAGCGGCCAACCGAGTGCTCGCACCATAACGGTATCGTCGAGGATCTGCGACGAGGTCTGGATAAAAACGATCAGACAACACCAGTGATTTTTTAGCCCGCAAATGGAGCAGGTCTTTAATGTGAGCGATCCACCACACTCCGACGATTTTCACCAACTGTAAGACCGAAAGAAGCGCGGACTTAGGGGGCCGAGAATGAGGATCTGTCACAACCGTACTCGAAACCTCAGCATCATTGCTTAGTTGGGGTAACCAATGAATTGATTTCATTCCAAGGCGGGACTTTTCCAGCTCGCGTGAGAGCCCATCGATCACCGTCGATTTACCGCTCCCATCCGGACCGAGAATTCCGATCCAAGGGAAGGGCGGCCTGACGTGGAAGCTCAGCTCGCATAGCCAATGCCGTCCGACTGATTTAAGAGACTCACCACAATTTTTTCGAAGAGAACGCCACCAAAGCATTCTCCTCATCTCCGGCACCAGAGGAATTGCCTGGGCGGCTTGCCCACACACTGCCAACTCAAACAAGCGATCAGCTAATTTCTCGCCAAAGGCTTCCTTTAAACTCGTTCTGAAAATCACCTCATCTTTCAGCGCTCCCGCCTTCACAAACTCGGCGTAGCGGGCTTTAAAACTCCCTCCCCAGAGTAATCCGGTCACCCAGCTAATATAGGCATCGTGACCAAGAGCGGGGCGGGGGACGCCATCAGCTCCCAGTTCTACACCGGCCCAGAACTGATCTTGCGCAAGATACTCAAAGCCGTTCCAGTGGAAGCAAGGCAATAAATCAACTTGCCCCCACTGGTAGTAGTGTTGAATCACATATTGGCGAGGAATCCTCAACCAAGAATCACCAAGCACTTCCCTACAACCCGAAAGCGCTTGGGACTGGTTCTTAACTGCGATATCCCAATCGCTCAATGGGCCTTGTTTCAACCCCTCTACTTCAAACCTAAGAAAGGCCACATTACCGGCATTCCTCTCCAGAAAAGCCGCAAAGCCTTCTTTAGTGCGCAAACTCATTTAGCTAATTTGAATTCTCCTGAACAGACGGATTTTCCAATTTCTTCAGGGGTACGAACCAACGATAAATCCTTTTCAAGAGAAATTTTTGGATCTTAAAAAAGACGTTAAAGACACCATCTACAAACCAAATCCACGGTGGTTCAGTCACAAATTGCTGGCCGTAACACCTTACTATCGTAAGGGACTCTGCAAACTGCTTTTGCCTAACAAGCTCGTCAGAAGCGCTGCGATTTTCCTTATTGCGATGCCTAAAACTCAAGTTCTCACCATGCATCCTGAAGTCTGCAATACGGGCATGAAGGTAGCCGAACTTTTTACCCAATGAAGCAAGGCGATTGTAGTATTCTCCATCCATCACGTACTTAAAATCTTCATTCAGATAGTGCCCCTCATCGATGACCGTCTCTCGGCGATAAAAGGCCGCGGTCGAACCAATATAACAAATCAAATATTGAAGCATCATTTTCTGGAATGGGAAAACCGTCATCGGCCGAATCATCTTTCCCTCGGTATCCACAAAGTCCCAACCGGAGTAAATCACGTCGTGAGTCTTTCCCTTCGCAAACTCCAGAATCGCTTTCAAGGCTCCGGGTTTCAACAAGTCATCGGCATTAAGCCACATCACCCACTCACCCTTCGCCACTTTGAACCCCTTGTTAATGGCATCACTCATACCTTCGTCCGGTTCTTG
>CALDZJ010000087.1 GCA_937944055.1 uncultured Verrucomicrobiales bacterium
GATTTTGAGGTGGCGATTGAGGAGGGGTCTACGATGGTGCGTGTGGGGTCAGCCATTTTTGGTCCGCGAAGGTGAAGAGACTATGAATGTGATTAAGCTAGAGAATTTAGCGACGATGGGCTCTGAGTTGGCTTTGGCGTGGGCTGATGGGTGCGAGAGTTATCTGGATTTTGAGATGCTGAGGAAGGCTTGTCCTTGTGCGGGTTGCCAAGGGGAGCCGGATGTGACTGGCTTGGTGATTGTCCCAAAGGTGGTGCATAATGAGCGGAGTTTCCAGCTTCTGCGCCACGAGATGGTGGGGGGCTATGCGATTCAGTTATTTTGGGCGGATGGGCATGGTACGGGAATTTATTCTTACGAGTATTTGCGGAAGTTGGGGGCTTAGAGGGTGTTGCTCTTGAGGGCGCGGTTGACGAGGCGTTCAATTGCTTCGTCTGCTTTTTTACTCCCTTGGTGAAGGTGCTGGGCTTTGTAATACCAAGAGAGTGCCGATCCGAGGTTTCCTTGTTCTTCGTGCTTTGCGGCTTTGCTTAGGGCGATGGTGAAGTCGGCGACTTTTGGGGCGAGGCTGGTCATGACTTGGTTGAGGTCGGGGTCATCAGGGAAGCGTGTGTGGACTTCGGAGAGTTCTTCCCAAGCGGCGTAGTCTTGGCCGATGTTGCTCATTTTGGTGGCTCCGCCGATGGCGGTTTCTATGGCGGTGATGTTTTCGAGAACTTGTCGAAAGCTTGCGAGGCGTTCGGGGTCATGGTTGATGGCGACGGAGAGCTCGTGCTGTCGTTTGAAGACTTCGCGGTAGTTTTTTTCGGCGAAGAGGCGGTCGAAGTCGTTCCGGAGTTTGATGATGGAGCTGCCTGAGTTGATGATTTGGTCAACTTCGGCGAGTTTGGGATTTTGCGGCCAAATTTCCATGGCTTGGCGGATTTCAAGTTGGGCTTTGTCCATGTCCCGTGCGTCGAGATGTCTTTTGGCCATCATGAGGTGCATGTCGCTGGCGCGGGTGAAGGTGGCGACGGCGGCTTCGGCTTTGGTGGCGTCGAAGTCTTTGGCTTTGTTTTTGAGTTCTTTGATTTGTTGGCTTGCTCTGAGGTAGTCCTTCGCGTCGATGGCGTTGAGGAGGATGTTTGAGCCGCGGACGAATTCTAGGACTTTGCGTTTTTTGGCCCGTGCTAGGGTGTTGATGGAGGGCATGAATTCGCCGATGATGAAGGATTCGCTCAGGCGTTTGGAGGCGGATTCTAGTTCTTCACGCTGGACGAGGAAGGAGAAGACTTCGACGCCTTTATTGACGTCACGGATGGCCTCGTTGGCGAGTGAGTCTAGGGTGGAGACGGTGGGGTTGACTCCGAGGCTCTCGCTAAAGATTTTATTAATGTCTGAGTCTTCATCGAGGTAGAGGGTGCCGTCTCCTTCTTTCCAAATCATGTTGTAGAAGCGGGAGGCCATGATGACGTGCTCGAAGCGGCGCTGGGCGAAGAGTTGAACCATGAGTGCTTGGTATTGGACTTTGGAGAGTTCACGTTTGACTTTGGATTCGGTTTCGCGGGTTTTTTTGGTGGCTTCGATTTCGGCGATGCGGCGGAGGTGCTCGGCGTAGACGAGGGACTGGGCGCCGCGTCCGATCTGGGTTGATTGTTGGGTGGTTTCTTCGCTGTTTCCTTTTCCGGCGCCGGTGTTTGATTTGCCGATGTTGGGGTCTTTTTCGCTACGTGCTTTCCAGTCAGCATCGAGGATGTTTTTTTTCTTTTCCCGCTCCATGGCGGCCATGATGGCTTTTGTTTTGTTGGCGTCTCTTTGGGAGAGGATGGCGGTGTAGATGGCGTTGCTGAGTGAGTCGCAAAGTTTGGCGTCGCCGGGGTATTGGGCGGCTTTTGGGAGGAGGGCTACTGCTTCGGCGAAGACGGGGCCGCCTTTGCGATGGGGGGAGAGGTAGGAGAGGATTTGATCGATGGTTTGGCGGTAGCTTTGAGCGGCGGCGGTGAGGTTTTCTGGCTCGTTGAGGTATTTTTCAAAGCGGGCTGCGACGAGGCGGTTATTGCTGGCGGCCCAGGTGGAGCCGTTCCAGGAGATGGTGTCATTGGTGGGGTTAAAGAAGCCGATTTCGTTGCCGAGGAGGCTGTTGTTGTTTGGGTGGTGATTGGTGGGTTGGGGGGTGGGGGCGCGGGTGATGTTGTCTGAGGGGGTGGAGGGTTGATTTTTTGAGGGGGTGGGTGGGGTGTAAACTTGGCTGAGGAGCGGGAGGCTGAGGAGTGTGAGGGCGGCGAGGGAGAGGAGAGGTGTGTTCATGGTTTTTAGTTTTGGCTGACGTTGAGGGCGACGGGGAGGCCATCGGTGTTAAATTTGACGAGGAAGGTGTAGCTGTTTTGGAGGTTTAGGTTTCTGCCTTTGAAGCCGTTGGGGATGATGATGGAGATGAATTGGTCTGGGTCTATTTTAAGGGTGGCGATTTGTCCGTTGTTGGTGATTTGGCGGTCGATCAGGATTCCGCTGATGCTGTTTTCATTGCCGGCGAGGCTTTTTAGGTTGTCGATGTCGCGAGCGAGGTCGAGCGGGGGGGCATCAAAGCCACTGGTGTCCCGATTGATGAACCAGAAGGCGGATCCGAGAAGGAGGGCGAGGGTGACTGCTCCGGAGAGGAGAGCTTTTATATTTATACCTGAGCTAGCGCGACGAGCCATATGAGATGGAGATTAGGATAAGAAAGATTAGTGCTCCCATTGTGGACGGCTTGTGCCGATCCATGAGATGATGAGGCCGAGTGTAATATGGATCAGGAGGATGAAAAAGCACAGGTTGGAGGTGGAGATTTGGGTTTCGCTGATGGCGGTGAGGGCGGAGCGGTATTGGCCGGAGAGGGAATCGACACTGCCGGACCAAGCCCAGTATGCGGAGATGAAGGGGCGGGTGAGGGGCTCGATCTTTTCTGGGAGGGCGAGGACGGCGCCGGAGAGGGGGAGTTGGAAGCCGACGAGGTAGACGGAGAGGAGGGAGGCTTTTTCGGCGGTGCGCATGAGGCTGGAGATGCCGAGGCAGATGGCGGTCATGGCGGCGTTGACGAGGATGAGAAAGAGGGCGTGTTTTTCAAAGGAGCCTTCGAAGGACCAGAAGAGTTCTACGAAGCCGGCCATCCAGAGTGACTGGATGAGGATGAGGCCGGAGAGGAAGGCGATCTTGCTGGCGAGGTAGGCGAGGGGGCTGAGGCCGCCGAATTTTTCTTTTTCTAGGATTTGTCGTTCGCCGGCGATTTCACGGGCGGCGTTGTTAGAGCCCATGAGGGAGAGGAGGACGACTTGGAACATGATGATGCCTGAGACGGCGGAGCCGACTTTGAGGCGGTCTTCTTGGACGCCGGCTTGTTCTTCGAGTTTTTGTTGGAGAGTGGCGCCGGAGGCATCGGTAAATTTACGCATGTTTTCGTTGGCTCTCGGTGAGAAGAGGACGACGAGGAGGGGGAAGCAAATGAGGATGGCGAGTTGTAGAAAGACTTGTCCCCGGTCTCGGAAGAAGATGCGCATGCGCCTGCCGAGAAGGGTGTGGAATTGGCTGAGGATGCTTGGCGAGCGGGTTTTGGCTTCTTTGGTTTCGTGGGCTTCTTCGCTTTCGGGTTGGTGGAGTTCATCGGCGGGGAGCTCGAGGAGTCCTTGGGCGTGGAGTTTTTCGCGATTGTGTTGGAGTTTGGCGTAGTAGGTTGCGGAGTGTTTGATCCAAGAGCTGCGCCATTTTTCTGAGGCTTGCTTGGCGAGTTGGGGGTAGACGAGCTCGGTATGGTCGACGGAGAAGTAGTGGGTGAGTTGCTCTGGGCTGCCGTGGTAGGCGACGCGGCCCTCGTGCAGGACGAGGATGGAGTCGTAGAGTTCTAAGTGGGCGAGGGAGTGGGTGACGGAGAGGACGATGCGGCCTTCTTTGCGGGAGAGGTCGTGAAGGAGGTTTACGATTTCGCGCTCGGAGCGGGGGTCTAGGCCGCTGGTGACTTCATCGCAGAGGAGGAGCTTGGGGTCGGAGACGAGTTCCATGGCGAGCCCGAGGCGGCGCATTTGTCCTCCAGAAAGGACGCTGACGGGGCGGTCTGCAATGGAGGTGAGGCCGGTTTCTTTTAGGACGCGGTCGATGCGGGCGTCTAGCTCAGCGGAGTTGTTTGTTTTGATGCGAAGGCGTGTGGCGGCCTCGATTGATTCATCGACGGTGAGTTGATCATATGCGATGGAGAATTGGGGGACGTATCCGATCTCCCAAGCTTCTAGGTCACCGTCTTCGGAGAGGTTGCGGCCATTCCACCAGAGTGAGCCATCGGACTCTGGGTTGAGGCCGGCGATGGTTTTGAGTAAGGTGGTCTTGCCGCAACCGGAGGGCCCTACGATGGCCATGAAGTGGCCTTTGGGAATGCTCAGGCTGGCATGATCTACGAGATTGAGGGCTTCCCCGTTTTTTTGAATGGTGAAGCAGACGTCTTTTAGTTCGAGCACTGGTTGGGAGTGGGTGGGCTGGTGATTTAGAAGTCTAGGCGGGGGATGAGTCTAGGAGGTATGAGGGTGGTGAAAAATAGGGTGGAAGGAAAGCTAGAAAGCAGTGAGGGGCGGTCTTGTTTTTTTAAAAACAGATGTCGCTTCAGAGTTGCTCATTTTGACATTTCCGTCATAGTTGGGTCTGAGCAAGAGCTCATTAACCTCTCACCGAAATACGTGGACCTTACCGAAATTCGCAAAATCGTGAAACTGATGGACGAGCATGGGCTCTCCCAGTTTCAGTTTGAAAAAGAAGATTTTAACCTGAAGCTCAAGAAGGGCACTGATTTAGAAGATCTTCAGAAGCTGATCAACTCGCTTCCATCTGGAGGTGGGACGGCCCCAGCGGCTCTTCCGGCATCAGCCCCGGCTCTCCCAAATCCAGCTGCTCCGGCTTCTGCGCCTGCGGCTGAAAATGTGCCTGATGGTGAGGAAATCAGCTCGCCGATGGTGGGGACTTTTTATCGTAAGCCGACTCCAGAGGATCCTGATTTTGTAAACGTCGGTGATACGGTGAGTGAGGGGCAGACTCTTTGCATTATTGAGGCGATGAAGGTGATGAATGAGATCAAGGCGGAGCGCTCCGGCACGATCACTCAGATCTGTGTCGATGATGGGACTCCGGTGCAATTTGGAGATGCTCTCTTCCGGGTGAAGTAATTCAATTTTCTGCCTATTATGTTCTCGCGTGTTCTCGTCGCCAATCGTGGCGAAATCGCCCTCCGCATCATCCGAGCCTGTCGTGAGCTCGGGGTGGAATCAGTGGCTGTCTATTCTGAGGCTGACATTGATTCTATGCATGTGCAGCTTGCTGATGATTCGGTGTGCATTGGCCCTGGTCCGAGTAAGGAAAGTTATCTCAAGCCTGATCGCATCATTGCGGCAGCGGAGATTACGGGAGCTGATGCGATCCATCCCGGATATGGATTTCTTTCTGAAAATGCCCGCTTTGCTGAGATCTGTGCGAGTTGTAATATTATCTTTATTGGGCCCTCGGCGGAGGTGATCCGCACGATGGGTGATAAGAATACGGCGCGTGCGACTGCGACTGCGAATGGAGTCCCCGTGACGCCTGGGTCCGATGGGATTGTCGAGGATGCAGAGCATGGTCTAAAGGTCGCGCGGGAGGTGGGTTTCCCGGTGATGATTAAGGCCACTGCTGGAGGTGGCGGGCGTGGAATGCGCCCGGCGATGGATGAGGGGGAATTTAAATCTCAATTTCAAGCTGCCTCGAAGGAGGCTGAGGCATGCTTTAACAATGGTGACTGCTATATTGAGAAGCTCGTCTTAGAGCCGCACCATATCGAATTTCAGGTTCTGGCAGATGATCATGGAAATTATCTGCACCTCGGAGAGCGTGATTGCTCCATGCAGCGACGGAATCAAAAAATCATCGAAGAGTGTCCGAGCCCTCTTATTTCTCCTGAGCTGCGTCAGCGGATGGGAGAGGCTTCCGTTCAGCTCATTAAATCTATCGAGTATCGTAATGCGGGAACAATCGAGTATCTCGTGAATGCTGATGCTACTGACTTCTACTTCATGGAAATGAACACTCGGATTCAGGTGGAGCACCCCGTCACGGAGGAGGTCATGGGCTGTGAGCTGATTAAGGAGCAAATCCGCATTGCGGCTGGAGAGCCCGTTTCTAAGCATGTCCTCGGGGTCGAGCCGCGTGGGCACTCCATCGAGTGCCGGATTAATGCTGAGGATCCTTATAATAACTTCACTCCCAGCCCTGGGACTATTGACCTTTGGTATGCACCTGGTGGTAAGGGGGTTCGGGTCGATACCCACGTTTATTCTGGCTACACGGTGCCGCCTTACTATGACTCTATGATCGCCAAATTGATCGTCACGGCATCCAGCCGAGAAGTTGCGATTGCTCGGATGAAGAGAGCCTTGTCAGAATTCACGATCCGGGGGATCAAGACCACCATTCCTTTTCAGCAAGAAATTATCGATCATCCAGACTTTATTGCCGGGAAGTATGACATCGCTTGGGTGGCTAATTTCTTGAAGGAAAAAAATCTCGAGTGAAGACCGCCCTTCAAAAAGCGCTCCTCTATGGAATTTGCGATCTCTCTTATCGATCCATCGAGCAAGCCCTCCCGGCCTCGCGCCAGCTTCTGGAAGGCGGGGTTGGGATTCTCCAGCTCCGTGCAAAAGGCCATCCTCCGGAGTCCCTTCTGCCGCTTTCGATTCAGCTCAAGGCCCTCTGCGATGAATTCCACGTCCCCTTCGTGGTAAATGACCACGTGGAACTCGCTCGGCAATCAGATGCCCATGCCCTGCACCTCGGCCAGGATGATGGCTCCCTTGCGGATGCGCGGGCTCGCCTCAGTCCCCACGTTCTCATCGGGCGCTCCACTCATTCACTTCAGCAAGCCCGCCGTGCCCTCGAAGAAGGCGCAGACTACATCGGCTTCGGCCCGCTGTTCCCCACTCCGACGAAGGCGGGCCGCCCCGGAATCGGCCTGAGCGACATCGCTGAGATGCAGGCTAGCATTGGGTCAAAAATCCCCGCTTTTTGCATCGGCGGAATCAAGGCTGAAAACCTTGCTGCCGTCCTCGCTGCCGGTGCCTCTCGGATCGTCGTCGTCTCGGAACTTCTTAGTGCCCGCGACATTCAATCAGCGACCGCAGCCCTGCATCAAAGACTCTCAAAAAATCCCAACTCATGAAAATCCTCGTCGGCGGCTCAGTCGCAATAGATAACGTAAAAACCCCTAGCGCGAATGAGACGAATCTTCTCGGCGGCTCGGCTAGCTATGCCGCCCTCGCAGCAGCGAAACTCACCACGCCGGTTCACCTTCTCGGGATCATTGGGAATGACTTCCCTCAAGAACACCTTGAGATGCTCGCAAAAAATGGCGTAGACCTCTCCGGCCTAGAGACCTCAGATCAGCCATCCTTCACCTGGACGGGTGAATACCACGAGAACATGAATGAGCGCAGCACCCACAGCGTAGCGATCAACGTGCTAGAGAACTGGCAAGTGAAAGTTCCCACAGATCTAGCAGATGCTCCCTTCATCATCCTTGCTAACATGGCTCCCGTAAATCAGCTCCAAATGCTGGAACAATGCACCGCTGCCGAAAAATTCGTAGTCGCAGACACCATGGATCTTTGGATCAACGTCGCCAATGAAGAGCTGCACCAAGTTTTAAAAAAGATCGATCTCCTCGTTATTAATGAAGGAGAAGCCAGAGAATTTTCGGGAACGAGTCAGCTCATACTCGCAGGGGAAAAACTGCTTGAGAAAGGCCCGCGATACATCGTCATTAAGCTGGGCGAGTTCGGAGCCCTCCTCTTCGGTCCGGATCACTCCTTCTTCCGTTGTGGAGCTTGGCCCCTGCGTGAACTCGCTGACCCCACCGGAGCGGGCGATACTTTCCTAGGAGGCCTCGTCGGAAGTCTCGCAGCAGAAGGCGCCATCCAGCCAAGCTTCCAGCAACTAAAGCAAGCCATCGTCAAAGGCTCCATTCTCGCCTCCTTCACCTGTGAAAATTTCTCCACAAAATCACTAGAAAGCGCCAAAAAAGAGCATTTCTCAGCCCGGTTGGAGCAATTTCAGCGCATTTCCACCTGGTAAGCAGATCACCTCTCCCTGATTCCTAAAGCCTTCAAGAAGCCATTGTTAAAGAATGCAAAAGGATTTTTAAAACTCCAGAAAAAGGGATTGACGAAGCACCCTATCCAGCCGTATCTTTCCCAAGGATTGCCTGCGGAAACTCGTCAATTTTTTTGGTGAGTCTTCAATTAACAAAGAAAACGAAAACAAAAATGAAAACAAATACTCTCAAAGCAGCTGCCGCTGCAGGGCTCAGCGCCCTCCTCATGGGCAGCGCCGCAGCCCAGTCGGTGTCTCAACCTGTCGGTTACGAGACCATCACGATTGATCAACAGTTTAA
>CALDZJ010000088.1 GCA_937944055.1 uncultured Verrucomicrobiales bacterium
TCCCTTGCCGCCAAAAAAACCTCTCCATTACGATACCTCGCAGCGGCCGCAGCACCCTCGCTCAGATTCCGAATCTCGCGGTAGCCCTCCACCAGCGCCTCCCCTAAATCCTGCCCCGCCTTCCCCTGAAACAAACGCAGAGCGGGGTGCTCAAAGCTCCCCACAGCAGGCCTCACTCCGACGTCAGTGAGGCGCATTTCCCCCAGCTCAAAGGGCAGGAGGCGGCCCTCTTCCCCCTCCCATTCCTGATAAAAATCAGGCTCAACTTTTGGCCCTGCGATGACCCACAGCCCACCCCCCTGAGTGACAAATTCCGCAATACGGGCAGCCGCAGAGGCCGGGAGCCGCGCCACGTCGGCTAAAATAATGACCGCCTCCTCATCCAGTTTTTCGCGAGTCAGAGCTGCTGCATCGATCACTCGAGGACTCACGAAGTTTCCCTCCTCACCACTCAAGGGAGCAAGGGCCAAGCTCACATAGCCTGCCGCGCGCTGGAAAAAAGAAGCACCGCCATTCCCCTCGACAATCAAAACCGGAAGCCGCTTTTTTACCCAAATCACCCGCTCCGCAAGATCATCTCCGGCGAGATCATCATTCCCTTCGAGTGTCACCTTGATCACCTGAGGACCCGCTTTGGTAAAGCGATGAGGGTAGTTCAAGAGAGCACTTTCTCCCGCTTTCATCTGCCCCAGCCCCTTCGCTTCTAGCTCCTCCCCCCCCGCATTGACCCTGATCAGGCCAGGCGTCACCACCTCACTCCCCGTATTCTCAATCCGCACCTGAATCGTCACTTCTCGATCCGTTCCTACCACTTCTCGCGAGAGCTCAATTCCGCTCAACGAAACGTTTCGTAAGCACTCAGGCGGCACCAATGAACGCAGCAGAAGGCGAGGCTGGGCTCCCTCAGGCAAGCCCTCCCACGCTTCCCCCAGCTGACTCCATGCAGCACTGCGATCCAGCTGCCAACCAATCCGCTGCCCGTCTGAGAACACGACCAAATCCCGCCGACTCCCGCGCCCTTCGGCGAGCGATAATGTCGCCACGCCCAGCGCCTCGTATGCCCGAAAGGGGCCGCCCACTGGCTCTAAGCGATCGAGAATTTTGAGAACATCGGCACGATGCGTCAGTGGAGTCGCCGTTTTCAATTCCGGCGCTGGACCTCCTAAAATGACCGAAAAAGCCGTCCCTTTCGGGGCTTGCTTCACAAAGTCCCGCGCCTCCGTGATGGCCCGCTCAAACGCACTCAGCCCATCTTTGCGGAGAAACATCGAGGTGGAAGCATCAATCACCAGCGCCACATCTCGGCGGGCACTCGTTTGAAAGCGCTTTAGGTTTAAGTTCTTCTCCTGCCAGATTAAAAAAGCCGATCCCAAGACCAGCAAGGAAGTGAGGCCTCGTAAGAGCCACCGCCCCCTCGGAGCGGAAAGCACAAAGGATCCCCCAAAAGCAGCCAGTCCCAGCAGCAGCATTGGCAGGACAATGGGCCAAGGCACCGCCGTATCAGGCGGCACAAAAGGGCGCGCCAGCGCCAGCGCAAGCAAAGCAAGTAGCATACAACGCGTCACCATGAGCAAGAAGTCCTCCCACTCCATACGCTTGCGCCGCGTAGCCACCGTCTCAACGAGAAAACGCATCGCCCCCCAATCGTAAGGCTTGGCCGACTGCCTCCGGATTAGATGAAGAATGATCGGGACTAAAACCGTGACCAGTCCTGCCAAAAGCCATGGGTTTTTAAAAAGCATTCTATCCTTTCCTCCCTCCCAAATACCGTAACAAGGCCCCCGAGACTGGCGTCTTAGTGCTCACCGGAACATAGTCAGCGCGCAATTTACCACAGGCCCCCTCGATGGATTCGATGAATTTTTTCAATTTCTGCAAATAAACGGCACGCACTGCCTGTGGATCAACCCGCATCATCTCTCCCACCCCCTCAAGGTCACGAAATCGCTGGCAGGACTGAAAAGGAAAGCTCAGCTCCTCTTCAGCCAAGAGATGAAAAACCACCACCTCATTCTGACGATAGTCAAAGTGATGCAAAGCCTCCACAATCGCCTCGGCCTCATCAAAGAGATCGCTCACTAGAATCACCAGCCCACGGGGCGGAATCCGCTCCGCCACCTCATGCAGCACCCGTCCCACCCCAGTTTCCAAGCCCGGCTCCGTACCGTGAAGCTCTTCGCAAATTCGCCGCACCTGGCTCGGCCTGCTCTCAGCTCGCATCAAGGTCCGCAAGCGATCATCAAAGGTCACCAGCCCCGCCGCATCCCCTTGCTTGATGAAAAGATAAGACAAGGCAGCAGCAAGATACTGCCCATACTCAAATTTCGAAAACTCCGCCTGCTCTCCTCGAAAGGTCATCGAGCCGGAAACATCCAGCACCACCGTGGCGCGCAAATTTGTTTCCTCAATATACTGCTTCACGACATTGCGATCACTCTTGGCCATCACACGCCAATCAAGATTCCGTAAATCATCACCGAGCGCATATTCACGATGTTCCGCAAACTCGACTGAGACGCCCTTATCCGGACTGCTGTGCCGCCCTGTCAAAGCCCCCTGCTTCCCGGAACGAGAAAGCCATTCGAGCCTAGGCAAAGACCCTAGAACCTCCGGCGCAAGCAAACGCATGCACTCCGGCAACTCCAATTGATCCTCAGCCTTCCCCATTAAAACTAAATTTTAAGCTCCCCATCCTTACCCCACAGCTCCTGAACGAGCCGCCGAATAACATCATCACTCTTCACTCCCGCTGCCTCCGCATTAAAAGTGGTCAAGACTCGGTGACGCAGAACTGGGAGCGCCACCGCCGCAACATCTCGAGTCGTGGCATGAAAACGGCCACGCAAAACCGCGTGCGCCTTCGCCGCAGAAATCAGCGCGATGCCAGCCCGGGGGCCCGCCCCCCAACTCACCATTTCTTTCACAAAGTTCGGCGCCGCCTCACTCGTCGGTCGCGTGGCCCGCGCTAACTTCGCCGCTAAGTCAATGACGTGCCCCCCCACCGGAACCCGCTTCACAATATTTTGCAGCTCGATGATTTCCGCCCCCGTCATGAGAGGCGCTATTTTCACCGATGAGGGGCTGGTGACTCGACGAATAATCTCACGCTCTTCCTCCTCACTCGGATAATCGACCGTGATATGAAAAAGAAAACGATCCAGCTGAGCCTCCGGCAATGGATAAGTCCCCTCCTGCTCGATCGGGTTCTGCGTCGCCAGCACGAAGAAAGGATCAGGCAGAGGCAGAGTGCGCTCACCCACCGTGACATGCCCCTCCTGCATCGCTTCCAGCAGAGCAGCCTGAGTCTTCGGCGGGGTTCGGTTAATCTCATCCGCCAAAACCATACTGGCAAAAAGCGGACCATTCACAAAACGGAATCCCCGATGCCCCGTCTCCGGATCAACTTCCAAAATATCCGTCCCCGTAATATCCGCAGGCATCAAGTCAGGAGTGAACTGAATCCGCTTATACTCGAGATCTAAAGCATCCGCGACAGTCGAAACCAACAAAGTCTTCGCCAGTCCCGGAACCCCCACCAAAAGAGCATGCCCCCGGCAAAACATCGCCATAAGAACCTGCTCCACCACCTCATGCTGCCCCACGATCACCTGGGCTAACTCCTCCTTCATCCTCCCATAACTCTCATGCAGTCTCTCTACTGCCGCCTTATCATCACTCATATTGAAACTCCCTTACGGAGCAGGCCCATCCTCTCTTGCTCATTTCTGAAAAGAAAGCCTCCAATTTTAAAGTCCACTCTTACCCCAAAAAAACCACATAAGTGGCCTCTCCTACCATTTTCAAACCCACTTATCCCCCCAGGTATCTCGCGGCATTTTTCGCAAAATAACTTAAAATCATATCCGCCCCCGCTCGCTTAATCGCGATCAAGCTCTCCATCATCACAGCTTCTTCATTCACCCAGCCATCAGCCGCAGCGCTCTTAATCATCAAGTATTCCCCACTCACTTGATACGCCGCCACCGGCAAGGTCGTGTTCTCCCGCACGTCACTGATAATGTCCAGATAAGCTCCCGCCGGTTTCACCATGACAATGTCAGCTCCCTCTTCTTCATCGAGCATCAGTTCTCGGAGAGCCTCACGGCGATTCGCCGGATCCAGCTGGTACGTTTTCTTATCCCCCGCCTTCGGGGCCGACCCTAAAGCCCCTCGAAACGGCCCGTAATAGGCCGAGGCATACTTCGCGGTATAACTACAAATCGAAACCTTCTCATACCCCGCCCCATCCAGCGCCTCCCGCAGTGCCGCCACCCGACCATCCATCATATCGCTCGGTGCGATGATGTCCGCGCCCGCCGCTGCCTGACAAACGGCTTGCTTACACAAAACCTCCACCGTCTCGTCATTCAAAATCTCGCCCTCTTCTACCAGCCCATCGTGCCCATCAATATTGTAAGGGTCCAAGGCCACATCGGTCATCACCTGCAAGTCAGGGTGTGCCGCCTTCAAGGCCTGAATCGCCCGAGGCACCAAGCCTTCCGAATTGAAACACTCTTCCGCCCTCTTCGTCTTTAAAGACTCCTCAATTGCCGGAAAAAGCACGACCGCCGGAATCCCCAGCGCCAAAGCCTCCCCCGCTTCTTTCACCAAGCCATCCAGCGACCAACGCGTGCACCCCGGCATCGATTCAATCGGCTCATCCACCTCCAAATCATGCAAAAATAAAGGCAGGACAAAGTCCCCCGCACTCAAAAGAGTCTCACGAGTCAAAGCGCGCACGCCTCCTGATTTTCGGTTACGTCGAGGTCGAATCGGTAAATCCACGGACTCAGTCTAAATTCGAAATTCCAAAATCCGAATCCTAAATTACCCTCCTCCCGTGGCCCACACACCTTTCACCGAACTCCTCCAAGGCGATCTCAAAACCTTGGGAGCAAACTTGCGCGATCTTTTAGATCCCCACCTCTCGGAAAAGGACCACCTGTCCCTCCTCAATCTGGCCTGCGGCCGAGGCGATGAAACCGGTGTTCTTGCCAAACTCCTCGCGGAAAAATCAAAATCCGCTCACCTCCAAGGCCTCGACATCCGCGCCGCCGAGATCGACCAAGCGAACTCCCGTTGGAAAAAGGAACTCGCCGAAAAAGAAGGCAAGATCTCCAGCGACTTCATCACCCATCGCGGTGACCGCCTCCGTGACCTCTCCGAAATTGGCACCCCGGACATCGCCTTCCTCCGTCACCAAAACTACTGGAACGACAAACCCGTCTGGACCCAAATCTTCGACCAAGCCCTCGAGAAACTCGACGACGACGGCCTCCTCGTCATCACCTCCTACTTTGATCAAGAGCACGAACTCGCCACTGCTGCCCTCGAAAAACTCGGCGCCATCCAAGTCGGCTCCATCATCAACCCCAACTCCCGCGCCCTCTCCGACGCCCCCGGAAAATCCGTCGACAAACACCTCGCCGTCTTCCGCAAAAACTCAAGGAGCGCGGGCGTCCCGCCCGTATCCTAAACCTAAACCTAATCCCGTATCCTAAACCTAAACCTAAACCTAAACCTAATCCTAATCCCGTATCCTAAACCTCAGCCTCAACAACCAGCCCCAACCTCTCCTTACTCGGAAACAAGCTCGCCTCAAAAGAGTTCATCACAAATCCATAACTCATCCCCCTTTCCACATTCGCAAAGCCATAACTCCCCCCCGCTCCCGGATGCCCAAAGCAATCCTTCTTCGGCCCCAGCCCCAGCATCATCCCAAAACCAAAGGAATTCTCAACCCGCTGAATGACATCCAGCCCCGCAACTCGTGGCCTCACCAATTCCCCCAAAAACTCCTGCCGCAGCACCCAGTCATAAAACTTCGCCAGCCCCCGCGCCGTTCCCACACCACCCATCGCCGGAAAACCCGCCTCCCAAGCCCGCGCTTGATTCATCTCACTCACACCCGCCAAATCTGAGGGCGACGAAAAAGCCAAACGCGTGAGCGAACTCTTGTCTAACAAAGCCTCATAAAAGGGCTTCGGCTCTCCCCCTCGCCCAAATTTCGCCGGCACTAATTCTGCCACCCGATGATGCTCCGCCTCCGGCAGTCCGATCCAAAAATCAATGCCATGTTCATCTGCGATCTCCCCCCGCCAAAACTCCCCCAGCGATCTCCCATCAACTCGCCGCACAATCTCATCTGCTAAAAACCCAATCGTCCGCGGATGATAACCATGCGTTCCCACCTTCCAAAGCGGCTCTTGTTTTTCTAGCGAAGCCACCACGGCCTCCCGCTCCCAGATCGAGCACTTCTCATGCAGGCCCGCCAAGCCTCCCTGATGTGAGAACAGCTCCTCAAAGCTTAAGTCCCCCACCTGCAGTTCCGGCCACACCCGCCGCACGAACGACTCCCCGTCCATCCCCGCTCGCTGCAGCACCATCCAGACACAAACCGCCATCGGCCCCTTCGTCGCCGACCACACCGGCGCCATCGTCTCCTCGGTCCAAGGTCGCTCCCGCTCCCGATCCGTAAAGCCCTCATGCCGCGAGACCACTTCCACCCCATCTTTCCAAGCCACAAAAGACCAACCTAATTCCTCCTTCATAAATCCAATTCTCCCTGCTTATTCACTTCATTCATTTCAATCACCGCACCCAGATGAGTCGAGAGTAAGCGACACTTCACGACATCCGCCGACACCCCAAAGATCTCCGCCATCGCCGCCTGATAACTCATCATCTGCCCGCCGTACCTCGCCGCCAATTCCTCCCCCGACTTCACGACATCTGTTTTAAAATCGATCACCTCGATCTGTTTCACCTTCTCCCCTTCTCGATAAACATGCAGTCGGTCCACCACCCCGCTCATCCACTTTCCTTGATACAGCATTTCAAAAGCCTGCTCACGATAAAGCTCCCCACCTCGGTCCTCAAAGATCGTGTGAATGGCAGAAATCTTCAGGGCATCTTCCACGATTTTACCCGCTCTCGTAAATCGCTGCGCGGGCACTTCTCCCTCCTCTAAATAGCCAATTTCCTCAAAAAGTGCGTGCACCTCATTCCCCACCAAACGACCCGTCCCACCCTCTTTCGAGCCCTCTCTTTTCTTATTTTTAAACGACGATGGATTCATCCGACCACGCTGAGCTTTCCCTTCTGGCAACTTCCGCAAAGCCCTCACCTCTCCTTCATCCATCGCGGCCACCTCTGCCGTCCAATCCGCATCTGACTCCGGAAACTCACTCCCTGTCGCCTGCCGCACCAAATTCCCCGGCGAGGCAAAACCCTCCTTATCACTACGCGTCTTCGGCTCCTCCGGCAAATAAACATACAGCCCCCTCTTCGCTCGCGTTAGCGCCACATAAAGTAAACACATCGTCTCATACTTCTGCGTCTCACCCCATCGTTCAAAAGCCGCCTTCGTTTCAGGGTGTTCCAAATAAGCCCACTTCCCCGGCACCTGTAGAAGCCAATCTTTCCCACGCGCCACCGAAAATTTCGCCGCATCAGGCACCTGATTCCGATCCGGTAATTCCGGCAGCATCACCACATCAAAACCCAGCCCTTTCGACTTATGAATTGTCATCACCTGAATCGCCGCCACTCCAGGCGATGAATTCACTTTCAAATCACGAATCCAATCCGCTGCCGCTCGTGGACAAGCCTCACCCGTCCCATCGAAGGCCGACAAAGCCCCAATCAAATCCTCAGCTCTACGCCTTCCATAAAGCCCCAACTCACCCCACTCCGGCGCGATCAGCGCACTCACAAAACGCGCATAACCTCGCTCCTGAATTTCACGCAATACCAGATCCCAGCGCTTCCCCCAAGCTTCACCATACTTCTCTAACACCCCCATCACCGGAGACATCTCTAACACCTCTCGACTAAATCGATCCGATGGATTCGCCAGCCACTGAATCAGATGAGAAATCACAACCCCCACCGCGTGATCCGCGCCCGGCTCCCGCTGGCCCGCCTCAATGACATCAAAACCCTCTGCCCTCAGCAAATCGGCATACTTCTTCACCAAGTCCCCCGTCCTCACCAAAACCCCACAGCTCAACTGCTTATCACCGACTCCTAACCTCCGCAACTCATCCACCAGCACCTCGCCTTCCTCACCCTTCGGCACCACCGTCACCTTCGCTTCACCTGTCACCTCAGGCTTCGCCGCCTCGTGATCCTTCCACTGCCACTGCTCCGCCATCGGTTTTCCAAAGAGCCGCTCAATCAAAGCCAAATCCCCACACACCGCGTTCACCAGCGCCAAAACTGCCGGACAGGATCGATAAGAAACATCCATCGGCTCCACCTCCAGCCCACCTCCATAGCGAGTCAGCACATCATCAAACAAGCTGACATCTCCCCCACGCCACGCATAAATTCCCTGCTTCCGATCACCCACCACAAAGAAACTCCCCTCAGGATCGGCCACTGCCTCATCAATCAACGGCTCCAAGGCACGCCATTCTCCGCGACTCGTATCCTGAAACTCATCCAGCAACCAATGATCGTAACGCCCATCTAATCGATAATCGATCAACTCCCGGCGCAATCGCGCCCCCTCATCCTGACTCCACTCCCCGAGCAAAATTTTCACATCATCAAAGCTCAACATCCCCCGCTTCCGCAACTGCTCCGCGTGTTCATGATCCACCTGTTCCATCAGCTCACCCACCGCCTGCGTCTTCATAACCGCACTCGCCAACTCACACTCCACTGCCAGACGATAAAGCGCCTTCAAACTCTCAAACTTCTCGTACGAAATCTCAACCGGCTTCTTGCGATCCAAAACTTCAATCGGCCCAACCTCATCCAACCTTTCCAAAACCCGTCCCCCAAACGCATTCGGCTTAAAAGCATTCCCCACCACATGTTGATCAAAAAGATCTAATAGCGAATCCCACACCTTCGGCAAACTCTCATCTCGCAAGGCCGCAATCATCCCATCTTTCTGCGCCAACCAATCCTCCACCTTAGGCAGCCCCCCAAAGACCTCCGCATTACCAAAGTCCGCTTTCCGCGCGCCCGATTTCCAAACCCGATGCCAGGTCTCGATAAAACTCTCCAACGACCGCTGCACCCCCTGTTGCCCACGTCCCAGCGTCGCCTTCCGAAAAGCATGATAAAACTCCTGCCGATCCGTAAAACCATCTCGTAAAACCCCCTGCAAAATTTCTGCTTCCGCCGTCTTCAAGCGCTCTCCCTCCAAAAGGTCAAAGGTCCCTCCACTTAGCCCCAGTTCATACTGAAACCCACGCACGATACGCGAAAAGAATCCATCCAGTGTCGTCAGCTGTAATCTTGGCAGCGCCTTGATCACTTTCTCCAGCACTTCCTCGACCGAAAACTCCCCCTCAACATCCGCACAAATTTCCGCCGCTGACTCAGCGTCTAAACTCCCATTCGCCAATTTCGTAAGCACCGAATCAGCAAACTCACCTGCCGCTTTACGCGTAAAAGTTAAGGCCACCATTCGCTCCGGCTCCACCCCTTCTTTACCGATCTTCCCGATCACCCGATTCCCCAGCTGGTAGGTTTTACCCGAGCCCGCCGACGCTAAAATCAAAAGATTCTTCTCTAAAATATTCATACCGCTCCTCCCTTCCAATCAAAAGCCTTCGCCAACTCACGACCATAAATCAAATCTCCAAAATTTTCATAGGTCGGTTTTTCCGCCGGTGGCCAAAAGACCCTCCCTTGCACCTGCCTCACAATCCACTCCGCACAACGACGAGCCGATTCTTTCTCCTCCTCACCAAAACCATCCCAAGCCATAATCTTTACATTCTCCCGATCCTGCCCCAGCGCAAAGTAACCTGCTTCATCCACTCGTGACAGTGCCGCGGCATAAAAAGGAACCTGCAAATTCGTCCACACCTTCCCACCCGGGGCCTGCACTTCCTCGCCTTGCAAATGCTCCGGCGGATCATTGCGAAACTTCTTCTGATGATCATCGATCACCTTCTTCGCCACCTTCGTCGTTTTATAATCCAGAACTCGCACCCGCCCATCGTCGTGCTCTTCAATACGATCAATCTGCCCCGTCACCGTCACTCCTGCGATCTCTTCTTGAAAGTCCTCCTCCACTCGCACGATTCGCCACCCCTCAGCCCGGATCTCCGCTTGCTTCTCGGAAAACCAGCGCAAGCGCAAGCGCATCGACTCCACCTGCAGCGACACCGCCAGCGGTAATTCCTCGCCAAAGTGCCGCGCCACCAAATCATCTAACTCCCGCAAAAGCCACCCCTCAATCTCCTTCACCTCCGCCGAGTCCCGCGCCTTCTCATCGCGCCCCCATTGCTCCAGCACATCATGCATAACACTGCCGAAATCACGATGATTCCACTCCACCCGCTCCGGCTCCGGCGCATACATCCCCACCACCCCTTGCAGATAATAGCGGAAAGGGCAGGCCAAGTATTTTGAAAAAGCGGTCACCGACATCTTCGTCCTCGGCTCCACTTCACGCGGCTTCCACTTCCAGTGATCTTCCAAGCTCCAAGCCACTCCGGAATCCGCTGGCTCCACCTCTGCAAAAAGCTCCTTCACCTGCCTTGCCAAATTCTCCCCCTTCGCCGTTAAAAGCAAACGAGAAGGCAGCAAGACATCTCCACCAAGCGAAGACTTCCCCACAATCAAATCCACCCGCCCACTCGTGCTTCGCATCTGCAAAAGAGCATTTAACAAATAAGCATCTCGCGCCGCCCGACTCGCCTCACAAGGCAAGCCAAGTGCCTCCCGCGCATTCTCGGGCAACCATGTATCCGTGCTCCCACGCGCTGGCACCCGCCCCTCATTCATCCCACAAATCACCAAATGCTCCGCCGGCTCATGGAGTAGCTCCAACCATCCCTGCACATCCAGCACCCGCCCATCCGCGGCCTCCTCCGGCACCGGACCGAGATCCTGCAACAGCAACTCAATCCAAAATCCCGGTGACCGCTTCACCATCTTCGCCGCTTCCCCCGTCGCATCCAGCCAGCCTTCCAAACCCGCCTCCCCATCACGATCCAGCTTACTCAGTAAGGACCACATTCCCTTGTGAAACCCCTGCCCTAAAAAACGTTTCCTTAGCGCCTCAAAATCCGACATCACCGCCTCCGCAACCAAGGCTGATTCCACCTGAAAGCCCAAGCGCCGCTTCTGACTCTCACTCGTCGATTTCTCCAAAGAAGCCTCAATCAACTTCCGCGCCCGCTCCACATCATCAAGCGAACGCACCAGATGCGAATCTCTCAGATCAGACAGCGCCTCCACCTGCTGCGCCCGCATCCCGTCCACCAAAAACCGCCCCTGATCAAAGGCCAATAAATCAATCACCTCCTTCACCCCCGGCGTCTGCAGATAGCGGCGCCAAGCACCCAACCACCCCGCCAAAGATGATGGCAATGACGCGCCCGGATCATGAATCGTCCACCCTGCTCGCCCAAAAGATCTGACCAATTCCGCAGCCACCTCCTCATCGCCCGTCCCCACTCCCACCTCCTCACTCTCCGTCCCCGCCTCGATAATCTGCGCCACCGCCAAATCCGCCTGCTGACGAGGATCCCCCGTCAAAGTCACTGACCCCACTTCTGGCCAGCCGATCTCGGCCTCATTCCACTCCAAGCCCGGGCGCCCCCACGCATCCACCCGATCATCCGGAACCAAGACCGTCACCTTAACCTCTGCCTTCTCTAAAAAACGCGTCACCACTGGAGGCAAATCCAAGACTCCCGCTATCACCACTTCCGTCACCCCCTCCGGCAATTCCAACTGCCCCGCCATCAGGCGCGACGACTTACTCTCCGTTCCCCACTTCTCCAAACTCGCCTCAAGCTCCTTCTCCAAGCGGGCCAACTGCTCCCACCGTTCTGCCTCCAATGCATCCACCATCTTCGCCGCCCCTGACAACATCAAACCATTCTCCTGAAGACTCTTCCGAAGATCGACAAATGCCTTCGCCAAGCCCAGCGCCCATCCAGCACCCTCACTCGCTGGCGACTCTGGAAAAATCGCCCCAAACTCACTCCAATCATCCACCCCCTCCAGCGTCTCCGTCCAAGCCAGCGTTTCAATCGCCTCCGGAGCTACCCCTTCCAGATGCATCAGCACTCCAGTCGTCACCACCTTAGGAGTTAACAAAGCCGCCCGCTCTGCCAAACCTTGACGTAATCTCCGACTACTCTGCGCAGTCGGCACCACCACCAGGAGCCTCGGCAGCTCATCCCTCCGCTCCAAGAGCCAATCCACCACCGCGCTCCCATAAGTGGTCGAAAAAGAGAGATCTACAAGCTGAGGAAGCATGGCCTGAGCATCCTCTATTCAAGTCCTCACTCCAACTCCAAAGCGCTCATTTGGGCGGAAATATCCTCGCTAATTTTTCGATTCTTTTTCAAGTTTTCTGAAGTCATCTATGTCAAATTCCTCCTGGTTCTACTCCGACGCGCAACAGCAGCAGCATGGGCCCGTCACCTTTGCCCAAATCCAACAACTTGCTGCCACTGGGCAAATCGAAAATCACACCCTGATCTGGAATCAAGGGATGCCAAGCTGGATCCCCGCGCAGGAGGTTCAGGGCGTTTTTTCTCCCGCCGAATCTCCCGCCGAATCTCCCGCTTCGACCAGCGCGTCGCCTCTTGAAAGTAACCCTTATGCCCCGCCGGCTCAGGGAGGCCCGCCCGCTGAAATTGTCGACTCAGCTTACCCTATCCCGAAGGTAAAAAGATGCTCCTTTGCTCTCTACATTTCCCTCTTTGTCATCGGGTTCATGCTCTATGGCCTCGGAATGTCTTGGATGTCTCCGGAGAGCAGAAACCTCAGCTCCCCTGGAGTCACCCCCATCGAAACTGTAGAAGATTTAGAGCAATACGAGCGCGACCTTGCTGAACGGGCCTCTGAAGCTCAGACTGAGACCTATTCCGCAAAGGTGCTCGGCGCGCTGGGTCTCGGCTTGTTGTTCATCATGTCTGGCTCGATTCTGGGCTTAATCTACCTCTACCGAGCTTGGTTTATCCTTCAGCATGGGCGTCCCCGCACCAGCCCCGGTAAGGCTGTGGGCTTTCTTTTTATTCCTCTCTTTAATCTTTATTGGATGTTTGTCGCTTATTCAGCCTGGTCGCCCGACTGGAACCGTATCCGCCGCAGTCACCAAAACCTCGCCCACCTCCCCTCATCCTCCAATGGACTTTTCTTGGCAGGTCCTATTCTCATGATTGCCTCAGCCGTCCCCATTCTCGGTTTCCTCGCTGCTCCCGCCTATCTCATCATCTTCCTCATGATGACGCACAAGATGTGCCAGGTCGTGAATGCCATGGCAGATGCCCAAAACAACTCCTCCGTTTAATCAGCCTCTTAAAGCTGTATTTCTTGTCTTTCGAGGCCTCTGAGCGTATGCCGGAGGCCTCTGAGTTCATGCCAGAGGCCTCTTTCTACCCACCATCATGCCTACACAAATCGGACTCATCTCCCTCGGCTGCGCCAAGAACCTCATCGACTCTGAGATCATGCTCGGGCATCTCCAAGATGAAGGCATGACTCTCATCCCCGATCCCGAAATGGCGGATGCCCTCATCATCAACACCTGTTCTTTCATCGATGTCGCCAAGGATGAATCCGTCGGCACCATCATCGAGGCCGTCAACGCCCGCCAAGAGGATCCAGCGCGTGAGAAGCAAAAAATCATCGTCGCTGGCTGCCTTTCCCAACGTTTCCAAAAAGACCTCCCCGGCCTCCTTCCGGAAGTCGATGCCTTCATCGGGCTGGATCAAATCACCGACGTCGCCAGCATTGTGCGCCAGACACTCAATCGCGATCTCGAAGAGGAGGGATCGCTCGATACCGTCACCGCCAAGTCGCGCTACATTCCCGACTACACCACGCCCCGCTTCCGCCTCACCCCGCAGCACATGGCTTACATTAAGATTGCCGAAGGCTGTAACCACACCTGCGCCTTCTGCATCATCCCCAAGATTCGTGGCCAGCACCGCTCACGCACGCAGGAGTCCATCGTCAAAGAAGCCAAGGGACTCATCGCCCAAGGAGTGAAGGAGATTAATCTCATCTCACAAGACACCACCTACTTCGGCATGGACAAGTGGCAGGGGCTGGGGAATCGCCCAAAGCCCACCTCCGGCGTCAACTCCGAGAAAGGGGAATCCCTCGCCTCCCTCTTGCGGGCGCTCAATGAGCTGGAAGGCGACTTTTGGATCCGCCTCCTCTACACACATCCCGCGCATTGGTCAGATGAGCTCATCCAGACCATCGCCGAGTGCCCGAAGGTGGCCCGCTATGTCGATATCCCCTTGCAGCACATCTCAGATCATATGCTCGCTAAGATGAACCGTAAGACCGATGGCAAATACATCCGCGACCTCCTCCAACGCATGCGCGATGGCATCCCTGATCTCGCCATCCGCACCACTTTTATCACGGGCTTCCCGGGCGAAACTGAGGCAGATCACGAGGAACTTTTAGACTTCATCCAGACCTTCAAATTCGAACGTTGCGGGATCTTCCAATACTCGAAAGAAGAAGGAACGCGTGCTCATAAAATGGAGGATCACCTTCATCACGCCACCAAGAAAAAGCGCCACCGCGAGCTCAGCTCCGCAATCGACTCAGTCGCGCAGGATGTCAACGAACGCCAGCTCGGAAGTGCAAAACGGGTCTTAGTTGAGGAGGAAGGCATCGCCCGCTCCATGTGGGATGCTCCAGACATTGACGGCCGGATCTTCGTCCCCATGGAGGCGGAAGTCGGCAGTTTCCTAGACGTCGAGGTAAAAGACCATCGCGGCTACGACCTCTTTGCACGTTAAGCACGGAGCCGCAGCGGCTCACCACATTGCCGCCTCGACTAAGCTCCCGGTCATCCCTGTCATCCGTGGTCCCACTCCCCCACGCCCGAATTCTATCTCCTCCTCCGCGAGTTCTTCCTCGCCGCCTTTTTCGCTGACTTTTTGCGAGGAGAATACTCTTTCTTACCCTGACTCGATTCCGTTTTCTTTGAGGAAGTCTTTCGAGCTCCCTTCTTCACCGCCTTCTTCTTCGCCGTTCCGCCGATCACTTCCGTGATTTCAAAGTCCACCTTCATGCCGACGCGGTCCACCTCAGCCACCACCACTTTCAAGCGGGTTCCAGCTTGGAGTGACTGCCCACGGCTACTAGAAAAGCGGTCGGAATTATTCTCAAAGAACCATTTCCCGGGCGGGAAGCCCTCGCGCTTAATCAAGCCACGCTGCAAAATATCTGTGCACTCCATAAAGAGCCCCATCGCACGGACCTCCGTGATGATGGCCTCAAAGACTGGCGGATTCTCTTCCCTTGATGACAGATCCAGCCACTCCAGCATCTTCATCCGGCGGCTCTCAGTCTCCGCATCAGAACTCGTCCGCTCCGTCCCTGAAATATGCTCCGCAATCTCGATGCAGCGCTTCGCATCCGGAGTGCGATCTGTCTCTGCGGGGCGATTCTTCAAGAGCGGTTGTAGGGCACGATGCATCACCAAATCAGCGTAGCGGCGAATCGGGCTCGTAAAGTGGCAGTAATCATTTTTACCCAAGCCGTAGTGCCCATCAGGGGTCGATAAATAGCAGGCCCGTTTCAAACTCTTAAGAAGGCCCACCTTGATCGCAGGTTCCTCGAGACTTCCCTTAGCCTCATCGATTAATTTTTGAATGTGTTTCCGGTTCGTGAGGTCTCCGACTTGATAGCCGTGGGAACGGGCCATCTCGGCGAAGTCATTCAGCTTATCCGGATCAGGATCCTCATGCACCCGGTAGATGCTCGGGCGGCTAGAGTTTTTCACCTTCCGCGCCACCGCCTCATTTGCGACCAGCATGAACTCCTCAATCAATTGGTGACTTTCATTATACTCTTCACGATGGAAGCCAGTCGGCACGCCCTCATCATTTAGGACAATACTCACCTCCGGCATTTCTAGATCGAGCCCACCATTGGCGAAGCGCCGCTTCCGCAAGACTGAGGCCAGACGCCACGCCTCCCGAATGGCCTCGCCAAGCTCTCCCCCTTTTCCGGGGTTTTCTAAAATCTCCTGAGCTTCCTCATAAGCATATTTACGGGGAGTGCAGATCACTGCATCGAAGAATTCACTCTTCAGGAGCTTGCCCTCAAGGTTGAAAATCATCAGCGCGCACTTCGTCAATCGATCTTCTTGAGGCACCAGCGAGCAAATCCCATTACTGAGTTCTTCTGGCAGCATCGGAATGACGCGGTCCACCAGGTAGGTCGAGTTCCCCCGCTCCCGCGCTTCTAAATCCAAGATGCTCTCCGGCTTCACGTAGTGAGAAACATCGGCAATGTGCACTGCCAAAAGCCAGCCATCATCGGTGCGCTCCACCAAAATTGCATCATCAAAGTCCTTCGCCGTCTTAGGATCGATCGTCAGCACTTTACGCTTCCGCCAGTCCTCGCGGCGGGCGATTTCCTCATCCGGGATCTTCATCGGAATCTTCTGCGCAGCCTCCACGACCTCACTCGGAAAAGAGGCGTTAATCCCGTGTTGATGGACGATCGCCTCGACATCCACTCCGGGATCCCCCGGCCAGCCTAGCACCTCGATGATCCGCCCCTGCGGCATCTCCTTCGGGCTGGTCCATTCCGTGATCTCCACCGCTACGAGCTGACCCGCTTTTGCATCCAGCGTTTCGCTCAGGCGGATCGAGGGTGGGAGACGTTCATCCTTCGTCTTCAATGAAGGGAATTTTCCTTTTTTGACAAAGACACCAGTGACGGTGCTGGAGCGGCGTTCTACGACCTCGATGACGCGCGCCCGCAGGTCAGTGTGCTCGCGTGAGCCCCCATCATTCTTCACCACCTTCACGCGGACAAGGTCTCCATCCAAGGCAATGTCCATGGCTCGTGGGGAGACATAAAAGCGATCCTGTTCTTCAAAATCGATCCCAGTGGCGAGGTTTTCCTCATCCGTCTTATGGACATAAAACCAGCCATGCCCGCCGGCATTAACCTTCAACTTGCCCACAAGCTCCATCCTCCCGCCGCTTTTTGATCCCTTCGCGCTCCGCGATCCGCTTCTTCGGCCCTTTCCTTGCAGTCCTTTTTCTTGCCCCTTTGCCTCCGTTTTCTCACTTCCGCCTACCATGAAACGGCCCTTCTTTCCTTGTGAAATTTCACCATCCTCCAGCAGTTGTGTGATGCTGATTCTCAGATCTTTACGCTGACTTCCCGGCAACTCTAAAGCCCGAGCAATCTCGCTCTTATTCAGAGGCCGCCCTCCCTCTTTCCCCAAGAGCCCTAGAATACTCTTTTTCAGATCCGCTGATTTCGACATGACTTGACCTTGGACTGCCTTGCCTCAAGGAACAACTACGGAAAATTTTCTGGCATTCAATTCCCTCCCAGTTTAGTGTGTAGGCACAATGTAAGGTCAAAAAGCCTTTGGTTGCCAAGCATTCCAAAACCGCCTTAATCTCCCACATCACATCTCGCATTATGAAACAGTATCTAACTCCCTCTTCCCTCCGTCGCGGTTTCACTCTGGTGGAACTCCTTGTGGTCATTGCCATCATCGCCGTCCTCGCCTCCCTTGGCTTTGCCGGCTTTAACATGGCGATTCAAAAAGCGAAAAAAACCTCAGCACAGACTTGCATGGGCCAACTCGTCCTCGCCTCCGATGACTATTACGAAGCTTACCAGCAGCTCCCACTTGGCAGCACAAGCAATCAAGATGAAGAGCAAGTCACAGATAATCAGCTTATGGCAGCGCTTCTGGGCCTAACCAGTGCGGAAGAAGAAAACTATAAGCTTGAATCCTTCTTCAAGTTCAAGGCGGCCAAGGGCAAAGGACAAGCCGCACATGATGGCATCGAGCGCAGCGACAACCGCGCAGAACTCCTCGGCCCATGGCTGAACAAAGTCAAAGATGATCGCTACTACCGCGTCATGTATAACTACGACTACGATAATGAACTCCGCGAGCCACAGGCCCTCGGCAATGAGATTATCTACGATGTAAAGTCACTCGTCTACCACCGTGGCAAAGACGGAAAAGTCGGCGGTAAGAATGATCAGGATAACGTCTACAGCTGGAGTAAGAGCGACTAAGCTACGGCTGCTCAGCAGCCACTCCCGCTCTCCTCTCTCCTCTCAAAAAAAACCGGTCCTCCCTCACGGAGCTCCGGCTTTTTTTTATCTTAAAAAACCCCTACATGCACGGGACCAAAACCCCGTCTCGCATCCCGTGGATCTTCTTCTTATCCGCCGGAACGATCGTGGCCAGACAACCTCCCAGCTGACTCTGCCCCGCACGATCTATAAAGTAATAAGGACACAGACGGACCCGCCCAGTCATGATGCGACGCTCCCCCGTTTCTGGGTCAAAGTAAGGATGCTCGATCAATCGAGTCTCCTGAAACTCCTGCATCATCCACGCTTGCTGCGGGAACTCTTCCTGAGCTCGGGTCAGCATCTTTTGCCATTCTTGAGATGACACATCATGCCCAATCGTGACTCCGCGCGATCCCCAAGCCAACTCACTGAAACCACTCACCTTAAGCACCAAGCGACGAGCTTTTTGACTAAACTCCCCGACCTCATCCCAAGAACTCACATCCAGCCGCGGAAGAGCCGCATGGGGAGGAATCTCAGCCGGATCCACCGGCCAACCGAAGGGGATGATCTTACGCAGCAGCTGCAAGTGACTCCCGCGCAACTCGCTTTCCCAAATTTTCCGCAAGGAAGGTGACCAGAAAAGGGCCAACCAAAGCTTCTCCTCGAAGTGCGGCTTAAAAGGGGGCGTCACCTTCCCTCCGGCGGCGAGGTCCTGAATCGACGGGATCGACTTCCAATCGAAGAGCTCAAAAAATCGATAAGCCTCCCGCTCCTGCGCCTTCCATGACTCTGCTTGATGCACCTGAAAGCCCTCCCCTAACTCCCCCGCGAGCCAGCTCATTTCAGGGCGATAATCAGCCGACTCCTCCGAGATTAAAATATCAGCCCCCTCTTCAAAAAGAGAAGCAAAGCCCTCCAGCATTCCCTCCGCCCCTCCAAAGATCTCAAAGCCCGCAGCGCTGTAAGTCCGGCTCAGCCACGCCAAAGTGCCGATCCCCCCAGGCACCCCATCCAACTCGGAAGCGGAAAAGCCCTCTTCCGTGAGGAGAAGATCCGGGCGGATGACTCGCGGCGTGACCCCTCGCTGAGCCGCCGCACTCTGATGCTGCACCATCCAATCGGGCTTCCCCCCATCGAGAAGTGCCGCGATCCATTCTGGCCTCCGCCCCTCTTTACTCAGGCGGTAAAGTTCATCACAGGCCACTTGAAAGCGATGCAGAGGATGTCCCAAGCCCATGAGCGCTTTTTTTTGCTTCTTGGAGAGCTGAAAGGGCTCCGGTGACCAAATCCATTCACGGTCAGCAAAAAAACCTCCCTTGGGAGCTGATTTCTTAAGATCATCGAGAGTCAACGGGGACATCGTGCCGGAATTCTAACAAGGGAGCCGCAAAGCTCAACCACGAGCTGAAAAGTTCTCAGCGCAGTCCTCGTAAGTTCAAGGCTGCCAGAAATTTCGATTGTCCTCCGCGAATTCCAGCGTATGCCAAGACCCGTCGCATGTTCTTTCTCAACAAAATGTTTAAACTCCGGGATAAGGCGAACCCGGATGAGGAAAAGCCCTTTCTGGATCACCTCGAGGATCTGCGCATCATGGTCACACGCATCGTGCTGACGCTCCTAGTCTCCACTTTGGTCTGCTTTGTTTACAAGGACCAGCTCATGACGATCATCCGCAAGCCCGTCGAGCAAGTCTGGGTCGATCGCCATGAAGCGACCCTCCCCAGCGATGAGGAAATCTCGCTCGAGGATTGGGAAAAAGCCCTCACCTTCTCCAGCGTATCGG
Organism: uncultured Verrucomicrobiales bacterium; assembly: GCA_937944055.1. Classification (GTDB taxonomy): domain Bacteria; phylum Verrucomicrobiota; class Verrucomicrobiia; order Verrucomicrobiales; family Akkermansiaceae; genus SW10. Next base: position 19,802 of record CALDZJ010000088.1, read on the forward strand.
CCCCGCTCGGTCAATATGATCCGCAACTCGCCGAGCGCTGGTGGGAAAAGGCGACCGATGAGCGCACCCGCCGCCTTGCGGAAGCAGCCATCCTCTACCGCGCCGTCCTAAAACTTCCAGCAACCGAGCAAGCGGACTTTGTAAAATCCCTCAGCGATGGACAAAGCGAGGCCCGGGACCTCGCGCTCAAGCTCCTAGAAAGTAAACCCGCAGAAAACCTCAATGCGCAGGGGAATCTCCGGCTCATGAGCTCCCTGAAGCCCACCGAAACCTTCATGCTCACCATGAAGCTCGCCTTCTTCGCCGGCATCATCATCTCCTTCCCCCTCCTCCTCTACTTCCTCCTCCAATTCATCGTCCCCGGCCTGAAGGATGAAGAACGCAAAGCCCTCTGGCCCGCCCTTGTAATCGGCTTCGGCCTCTTTCTCGGCGGAGTCCTCTTCGCCTACTTCTACGTCCTCCCAAACGTCCTCACCTTCTTCTACGAATGGGGCAAAAGCATGGGGATTTCTAACGATTGGCGCATCGGTTACTACATCTCTTTTGCCACCACCTTTGTCCTCATTTTTGGTCTAGCTTTCGAGCTACCAGTCATCGTCATGACCTTAGTAAAGATCGGGCTTCTAAGTCACAGCATGATGCGGGAGACCCGTTCTTATGCCATCTTAGCAATCTTCGTGATCGCCGCTCTCATCACACCCACTCCGGACATGATGACCCTTTCGCTCCTCGCCGTCCCCATGGTGATTCTTTACGAAATCTGCATTTGGCTCTCCTACTTCCACGAGAAAAAGACCGCCAAGCTAGAAGCTGAAGAAGAAGAAGCTCGGATGAAGCACCTCCTCTCTGACCCGCGGACTGAAGAAGATGATCTAGAACTCACCGAGGAAGGAGAAGAAGACTTCGAGGAAGACTCAGACGATTACATGGACTACCCCGGCGAGCATCAAAACCCCGAGGAGAACCCGGACCACGATCCTGAAGTCCCAAAAGACCACATCCCAGAAGACCACATCCCAGACGAGGAAAAAGACCGGAAGTGATTCTGGTCAAAGCCTCCCTTTTCCTTAAGTTCACCTCATGCAATCCATGACCGGCTTCGGCCGCGCCGAACATGCTAGCGAGCAAATCATCGCCCGGGTCGAAGTCGCCACCGTGAACCGAAAGCAGGCGGATATCCACTTCAGCCTCCCACGTGAACTCGGCAGCCTAGAGGCGGGGCTTCGCAAGCGCATCCTCACCGCAGTCTCTCGCGGACGGGTCAATGTCTCCATTCATCTGGAGCGTGCCGGCTCTTCTCAAGAGGCGCTCGGGATCCACCTCGATACGGCCCGCGCGCAGGCCCTCGATGCGGCCTTTGAAAAACTCTCCGCAAGCCTCCAGCGCCCCATCCAGCTCAGCGCCCATGACTTCCTGCGGACACCCGGCATCATCTCTTTCGACGACGCCGGTTGGGATCCTGAGGCCGCCCTGAAAGCAATCGAGCCCGCACTGGAGGCCGCCCTAGAGAAACTCATCCAGATGAGAAGCGCGGAAGGAGCTGACCTCAAAGCCGACCTCCTCAGCCGCCTCCAAATCCTCGAAGATCACGTCACGCTGATTGCCGAGATTTCTCCCCAAGTCGTCACCCGCCAGCGCGAACTCCTCCACAAGCGTCTCAGTGATGCCGGGATCGAGCTGGACCTAAACGATGAGCGCCTCCTCAAGGAAATTGCCCTCTTCGCTGAGCGCTGTGACATTTCCGAGGAGACCACACGCCTCGACTCCCATCTGCGGAGATTTCGCGAATTCCTCGACTCCGCAGATCCCGCAGGGCGCTCGCTCGATTTCCTCTGCCAAGAAATCAACCGTGAATTCAACACCATCGGCTCGAAGGCGAACGACGCCGAAATCGGCCAAAATGTCGTCAGCGCGAAAACAGAACTCGAAAAGATCCGCGAGCAGGTCCAGAATATCGAATAGCTATGAAGAAACTCCCCCTCTCTCTCATTCTCGCCAGCCTCAGCACCGGAACAGCATTCCTCCTCTCTTGCGGAAGTAGCCCCTCCTCCCAGACCGCTCCCTTCTCGCCCAAGCTCTCCCAATACCAAAGCTCCGTAAAAATCACCCAGGCCCTCATTCCAGAAGGTCGCTACGGACGGGCCAAAAACGGCCGCATGAACCCCAGCTACATCACTATCCATTCCACTCAAAACTACGGAGCAGGAGCTGATGCCCGCACCCACGCTCGCCTCCTCCAGCGCGGGGGCTTGACCTCTAAAAATAACTCACTGGGCTACCTTACTTGGCATTTTTCGGTCGATGCCCATTCCATCTACCAATCGCTCCCCACCAATGAGCAAGGACAGCATGCCGACTACGAAGGCACCGGAAATCGTAAATCGATCGGCATCGAAATGTGCGAAAATCGCGGAAACTCCCGCTCCGCCACACTGGACCGCACCGCCCGCCTCACTGCCGATCTGATGAAGCGCCACAAAATCCCCCTGAATAGAGTCGTCCCACACCAACACTGGGAACGCATCCGCTACTCGGATGGCAGAAACCTCGGCCACAAAAACTGCCCGAACTTTCTCATGACCAACGGAAAACCCGGCGCCAAGTGGCAAGCCTTCTTGAACCAAATCAAGAGCCACCTCTAGCTTGAAGGGGCTAACCGCAGAGCCGCAGAGGTCGCTAAGTCACGCAGAAGGCTAAAATCATCTCCGCGTCATTCCCCGACCTCTGCGACTCTGCAGTAAATCTCTCCCTCTAAGCCTGCACCTCGATGTATTTGCTCCGGTGGAGCCAAACACTCTGAACAAGGCCTAAGAGGAACATACAAATCACCACAAAAGTTCCCGAGTAGCTCACTAAAGGCAACGGGATTCCCGTGATCGGTGTCAAAAGGACACACATCCCAATGTTCTCAAACATGTGGGCAAAGAATAAGCCCACCACACCGCCTACGATAATTCTCCCAGCGAGATCACGACTGTAAAAAGCGATAAAAAGACACTGAATCAAAAGCAGAGCAAATCCCGTGACCAAAAGTAACGCTCCGCGAAAACCCTGCTCCTCTGCGATCACCGCGAAGATATAGTCATTATGAGCAGTCTTCCATGGAATGTATTTTTTATCGTGCAGTGAGCCTCGCTCCGCCGTCGCACCCCAGCCCAAGCCCTTCCAACCAGCTTTCCCGACCGCCGTCGAAACCCAATACGGAGCATAATTATCATCGTTCTTCTCCACCACTCCCGTATCGACCGACTCCAAATACATCTCGATCCGCTTCGTCCCCCGCTCCGAGACCGAGGGCAGGACAATGTAGTAAGCAATCGGCGCAATCCCGATCGCCATTGCGGTGAGAAAGGTGAGATAGCGCCAAGGAATGCCACTCACCAAAATAGCCACGATCGCCACCGGCAACCAAACCAGAGCCGACCCCATATCGCCTAATTTCACCACCATCAAAAAAGGAATCCCCGTCAGGGTTGCGATCAAAATCACGCGGAAGGAAGGCTCCGCAAAGAAGCGATGCAGCTTCGGCAAATCCTGCGCCAAGGTCGCAATCGCGATGATCCCAGCCGCAATCGCGACTTGCGCCGGCTGAAAACTGATCGGCCCCACGCTGATCCGGTGAACCTCATCATCGATCCCCATCGCCTTCAAAGTAAGAGCCAAGCCCACAAGATACATCGGCAAACCAAGCCAACGCACCCAACGGTAATCGACCAAGGCCGTCACAAAATAAACGATCGTCCCCAAGCCCATCCACATCTTATGCCGACCCGCAAAGAACTCCCCGCCCGAGAGCTCACCCTGCCCAGGCAGATGCCGCGCCGCACTCTCAATCGCAAAGATCCCGAAGACCAAGAGCCCATACATCGTCAGCACGAGGACCCAGTTCATTCCGAGAATTTTGCGTAAAAGCGGCGTCATGGTTTCTTGAGAGCGGAGACTAGCGAGGGATTTCCTAGGGGAACATCTTAAAAGTTCAGCGGCTTGAACAGGAATGATGTAACTCACGAAAAATGTCCCCGATGATCATCCGGATTTTCGCGGATCTTAGGGGCATTTGTCCTCTACAGTGGGGACATTCTTAGCAAAAAACCAACAATTCATAAATTGCAGGTTTTCCTCACCGAGCGATGATCAGCGCGGCACAACTTACTGAAGTCCAGTTACTTCAGAGAGAAATGCTTCTTACTAAAAAATCGATCACCCAAAATTATGAAACACACTAGAAAAGCCGCCATTGCAGCATCTCTGTTGCTCACCGCACAAGGATCCGCACAACGATATTTCAACCCTGACTGGAACGCCCTAGCCGCTTCCACAGTCCATGGAGATACCGCGACGCTCGCCGCGTTCGTCAATCAAGGGAATACCCAAACCTTCACCGACATCGGGAGGACTCTTGATAACCCTGCCTACATTGGAGTCAACTTAAGACTAGACGTCGTCGGACTAAACGGTCAAAGCCCAACCATCAGCTTCCAGAATAATGGTCGCTCATTTAATCTGAACAACACAAGGGCACGCTTCAGATTCAACGAAAATGTTCTTGTTCGACTAAATGTTCCTCCAGCTTTTGATAATAATGAAGTGATTCAATTTGGGACAGCAACCTCAGGGTCTATCATCGCCTCCACGGTTGACCCTCAATTGGTGGCGTTTGAAGGTGACGCTACAGGCGCCTTTTTTGACACCGTAAGCAATCCCACCGATAGCTCTGTTCAGAATCTTGGAGGTGCCAGAGTTGTTTGGCAAGGTGCGGCAGATCAGGCAACCTTTAGACTTGGCCATAGTGGCGGAGGTTCTGCGAATACCGCTCGTCTGCAACTTGCGGTCCCGGAGCCTTCATCCACATTACTATGCGGAATTGCTGGTCTCGCTCTTGCCTCACGCCGCCGCCGATCATCGTAGAAACACCATCTTTTTTATATTAGGGTAAATTGTTAACTAAATAGAGTAGAATCGAATGATTCTACTCTATTTTTTTCTCGATTATGAACTTCTTCGAGCTTGGTAGTGTAAATCTTTGTCTGTAAAAGCTCTCTGCTCAGCCCAGGTCCGCCGTAAAGGCGGCCGATGGAGCGTAGCGGAATCGGCTGCCTTTGCGGCGGAGCGCTGCCCCACCCCGACTCATAGGGGTTGGTAGTGCCCGC
>CALDZJ010000089.1 GCA_937944055.1 uncultured Verrucomicrobiales bacterium
GAGGAAATGCTCACTTCAGCCGGCTACCAACACTACGAGACCTCAAATTACGCCCTCCCCGGGAAGCAATCTCGGCACAATCAAGGATACTGGATTGGGAATGACTACCTCGGCCTCGGCCCCTCTGCAGTCTCAACCCTCGCCCGCACCCGCCACCAAAACATTTGCGACACCTCGGCATACCTCGCGCGGATCAACGCCATCGGCCACGCTCAAGAAAATATCGAAGCCCTAGACGATGATGCTTGGCGTCTCGAACGCATCGCCCTAGAACTCCGCACCTCAGAGGGACTGCCGCTAAAATACCTGCTTCCTCAGACAGACCTGAGCTCCGTTTCTCACCTCGTCGAAAAAACATCCACGCACCTCCGCCTCATCGGAGATGGCCCCCTCCTCGTGGACTCGATCGCCGCCGAACTCGCCTAAAATCTCATTTTTTTTCAATTCCGTGACTCTTTAATTCCATGACTCTTTATCACCAGATCTCCAGCCTCCTTCTCGCCCTCCTTCTTACGCTCCTTCTCGCACCCCTCCCTGCCTCGGCCCAAGATCAGAAACCAGAGCAAGGACTAAATTCCGACACAGACTCCCTAAGCGATCAAGAAGAAGAAGCCCTAGGAACCAATCCCCTCTCATGGGACAGCGATCAAGATCGCGTCGCGGATGACATCGAGTCCAAGCTCGGGACGAATCCTCTCCTCTCGATCGATCGTGATCAAGACAGCCTACCTGACGACTTCGAGTGGTGGTGCATTCATCACGATAAAAACGACGCCTTCACCACCCTCGCTCACATTTCACCCTCCACCGACTTTGACAAAGATGGCGTGACTGATGGGCAAGAATTCACCCTCGGCACCTCCCCCGTCGTAAAACTTCAGAACATCCTTTTCTTCATCACCGAGGATCAAAGCGTCCATCTCGGCCTCTACGATACCAACCCCGCCGGAGGATACGCCGGACGGAGTAAAAACCCCGCAGAGAACACCACCCGGGGACTAAAGACTCCGCATCTCGATTCACTCGGCAAGCGCGGCATCACCTTTGACCGGGCCTTCTGCCTCGCCCCCGTCTGCTCCCCATCCAAGATGGCCCTCCTCACCGGAACCTACCCCCACACAAATAGCGCCTACCGGAATGTTCCGAACTTTGGAGTGAACTTCCCCCTCAGAAAAGGCTCAGACCCCTCCCGCCTAAAACTGGGCGGAGTCCACGAGGACCTCCCGACCTTAATCGAGATTTTCCGTGACCGTGGCTGGCACACTGCCGTCTCCTCCAAAACCCACACCGAGCCGATTCGTAAATTCCCTTGGCACAAAGGCCACCCAAACCTCGGCAGCCCCAAGGCGGCTGCCAAGGCCATGAATAAAGTCATCACCCAGGCCGGTGATCGCCCCTTCTTCTTCTGGGCAAACGTCGGCTCTCCCCACCTCCCTTTCAAGGCCACCCCAAAGGCCAACGGAGCTTGGAGTGAAAGCGGCGGCCTCACCGGAGATGGCCACGTCACCAACATCGATGCCCAAGCGATCGACGTCCCAAATTGCTACCCAGATGTCCCCGGTGTCCGCCAAGACATTGCGGATTACCTAGGCTCCATCAAGATTATCGACGGCATCGTGCAAGCCTGCCTCGACACGATCCAGAAGCGCGGAATCAGTCAAGAGACCCTCATCATCTTCACCTCAGATCACGGCATCGGGCTCCACCGCGCCAAGCAATCAGTCTACTCCACCGGAACCCAGATTCCCCTCATCATCGCGGGGCCCGGAGTGAGCGGGAAGCGCCGCATCCGTGAGCCCATTAGCCATCTCGACATCGCCCCCACTCTTACCGATCTCATCGGCATGCCGCAGCTCCCCAGCCACCTTGGTAAATCCCTCCGCCCAATCATCGAAGGCTCCCAAAATGGCTTCCCTGATCGCGAAACGATCCTCACCGCCTCCCACCGCTACGCCACAGCCCGCGCCGTGACTGATGGCCGCTACTACTACGTTCATCACGTCACCAAACCGAGAGGGAAACTTGCTAACCCCGCGCTCGCACTCAATGCGGATCAGTGGCAAGGCGGCCACCCTTGGTATAACCGCACCTATGATGCCACCCTCGCCTCCGCCAGCCCTCAACGCGACCTCCTCCTCCAGACCCTCACTGGCAAAGGGCTCCCCGAGTTTGAACTTTTCGACCTCGATCAAGACCTCTGGTGCACTAAGAACCTCATCAATGAGCCTGCCCTAGCGCCCCTTCGCAAGCGCCTTCACGCACAACTCCGCACCTGGCGCCAAAAAACACAGGACTATAAAATCAAGCCCTCAGAGATGACTCGGCGCACCCAGCGCTACCAAGCCAAACAGGCCAAAAAGACCCCAAAATCACCGGCAAAATCACCGGCGAAATCAAAATAAGCCCACCCCAGCCAGAACTGGCCGCTTTTGCCAGAGCTGGTCGCTTTTGCCAGAGCTGGCCGCTTTTTAAGCTTCAGACCATTCGCCAAATTTACGGAACTTTTGGTAGCGTTGCGCCTTGAGCTCCTTTGGGGAGAGCTTGAGGAGTTCTTTCAGCTGAGTGGAAATTTCCGCCTTCATCGCCTGTGCTGCGGCGTCAGGATCATGATGCGCACCTCCGGGAACTTCTTTAATGACCCCATCGATCAGGCCTAGCTGGGCCAGATCTGGAGCGGCGATCTTCATGGCATCTGCGGCCTCGGGAGCGTGCTGGCGGTGCTTCCACAGAATCGCAGCGCATCCCTCAGGGCTGATCACCGAATAATAGGCATTCTCCATCATGAGGACCCGGTCTGCGACTCCGATTCCCAGCGCTCCCCCAGAGCCACCTTCGCCCAGCACGATGGCAATGATCGGAACATCTAGCACCATCATCTCGCGGAGATTACGCGCGATTGCCTCCGCGATATTACGCTCCTCAGCCCCGATGCCTGGGAAGGCTCCTGGAGTATCAATGAGGGCGATGATGGGCAGGCCGAACTTATTGGCGAGTTCCATCAGGCGAAGAGCCTTGCGATAGCCCTCAGGATGAGCGCTGCCAAAATTCCGCTTCAGGTTTTCTTTTAAATCTCGGCCCTTTTGATGGCCGATGACGACACAGCGCTGACCATCAACCGTCGCGAAGCCTCCCGGCATGGCGGCATCATCGCCGATGATGCGGTCACCATGCAGCTCAGTGAAATCGGTAAAAGCCCTCGCAATGTAGTCCAACATGAAGGGGCGCTTATTGTGGCGGGCGATTTGAACCCGCTGCCAGGGCGTGAGGTTCTCATAAATGTTGCGGCGAGTTTCCACGAGCTTCACTTCAATCGCGGAGATTTCCGTGCTGAGGTCGATTTCTTGGGAGTCGGACTTTGTCCGGAGCATTTCGAGCTCTTTTTCGAGCTCCGCAATCGGCTTTTCAAATTCAAGGAGTTCCATGGTCTTTAATGTGTTACGAGCTTAGGATTCGGTGACTTTCACTTCGACTTCGTTTCCGACACGGATGAGCATCGAGAGCTCTTCCATGTCTGAGTTTTTCAAGAAAACCCCCTGTCCGGGGTCTTCTGCATCTGCCGCAGGGACGGGGCGGAACTGAACATAGCGATTGTTCAGCCGAAAACCGAGAACCTTAAGCGCGTGGCGAAACTTGGAGTGCGTGGGCGGGTAAGTACGCCCATCAATCTCGCCCAGCTTACGGCTGATTTTTGCTTGGTAAGCTCGGGATCTTAGGCTGCCGAGGTCGATGCTCTGGATGGGATAGGCTTTGGCAAAGACGTGCTCTTTCTTTTCGTCATCTCGGTGGAAGAGCTCCACGCGGCGCTTTGCGAGATTAACCATGAGCTTGAAGTCGAGCGGCATGACGATGAGCTCATCGCCACGGTGCAGGCTTTCTAGCTCGGTGAGACCATTGAGAAACATGATGCAATCGAGGGTCGTCTTGTGGAGATTGGCAATGCGAAGGTATCCATCACCGCTCGCCACCGTATGAATCTTCTTATTGCTCATGTTCTCGATCGAGAGGATTTCATCGAGGTTGATTTCTCCTAGAATGCGGCGGGCCTCTGGCGCATTGCTCGAATTTGGGTAAAGATTTTGGATAAAAAGAAGCTTCTCCCGTGCTTCATCCATCCTCTGAAGGGCGATAAATTCTAGCCCTCGATTAAACTCGTGCTGCCCGGGCTCGAAGTCGACGAGCTCATTATCCTCGATGATTTTCTCAAGCGGCTTTGAAGCGGCGGTGGCTGGATCCGCAAATTCCTCGCGAAATTTTTGGAGGAAGAAGATGAGGACGCACAGGATCACGAGCACGAGGATCGCGGCGAAGATCTTGATGCTTGCGAGGACACTATTCATCGTTCCTAGATTAAACCTCGGCGCTTGAGGTCAAAGCGGTTAATCTCGCTCGATTTCATAATCATATCGAGGGTGAATTTCATGATGCCCACTTCCCAGGCGTCATCGACGCTTTCGATGATGGCGAGGGAGGGGTTTCCGGAGAGGCGCACAGCTTCGAGAGCCTTTTCACTGACGTTTTCGAGGCGATCATGGATGATCTCGGTGGAGACCTCCGAGCGCTTAAATTGAAATCCGTATTGGAGAAAGCTGAGGTCTAGGCCCTGCTTGCGGAGATGCTCGATCACCTTGAGCACCTTGGGGTCGAAGCCTTCTAGTTCGATGTCTTGAAAGCCCTCCGGCTTCACGAGTTGGGGCTTTTGTGCTTCCACTTCCCCTCTCCTGATGCAGACCTTCCCCACGCTATCCATCGGCTCGCTAAGGATCTCAAAGGCAAAGCGGGTGGCTCCGAAGGTCTCGATACGGCGATCCGGCTCGTGGAGGACCTTAGTGGTCTCCATTGCGTATTGGAAGTGATCAGGACTGAGCATCTTAGCGCGAATTGCTGGGGGGAGTATCGCTTAATTTAGAGAAGGTGGCCAATGAAAAGGGCAGGCCCCTGAGAAAGGAACCTGCCGCTATAAAGCTTATGCGTCGTAAATCGTGCCAAAAGCTGGAGCTAAGGGAGCTTAGCTTTGAGCCTTTTCAACGTGGGAGACGATGTCACCGACGCAGACGAGCTTTTCAGCTTCTTCGTCAGGGACCTCGATGCCGAATTCTTCTTCGACAGCCATTACGAGCTCAACAGCGTCAAGGGAATCTGCTCCGAGATCTTCGATCATCTTTGACTCGGGCTTCACTTGATCGGCACTGACGCCGAGCTGCTCTACGATAATTTCGGTGACTTTTTCTTGGATGTTATCTGCCATGACTTTTTGGATTAATGGGAGTGCGCACAATTGGCAACTCTTAAAATTTAGTGCCGCTCCTCCTGAGAGCTGGGACTTTCTTCTCCTGCTTGCTCTCCGGGCTCTTCTGCCCCCCTTGGATTCTCTGGGCTCTCTGGGCTCTCTGAGTCCCCAAGAGGCTCACCATCTTCACCATCTTCACCATCTTCACCATCTTCATCATCTTCATCATCTTCATCATCCACGACGAGTTCGATGAGTTCTCCCTCAAAGTTGGCAAGAACCTTCTGGAAGAGGGCCTCTGCTGGGGCTCCTTCTTCTTCTTTAAATTGACCATAGACCATGCCATCGATCTTTGCTTTTTTCTCCTCGTCGCCATCGATGTAGGTGAGATTGGCGAGGCCTTTGCTCTCCCATTTCCGCTTATCGAGGACGGTGATTTTCCCGAAAGGGATGAGATCACCACCGGGAGGATAGTATCCTTTTTCATCGACTTTCATCACTCGGGTTTTCGTCCGGAGTAGGAAGAAGAGGGCGATGGACGTGAGGAGGAAGCAGACGGCGGCGGCGATGAGCTGGTGCCTAATTTTATAGGCGGGCATGAAGTCTTCTTGGCTATCGAGTTTTTGGGGCCAGCCCATTTCTCCGCTGAATTGCTTCCAGAGTTCTTCGTCATTTCCATTACCAGACATTTCAGCGAGGATTTCTGGCCACTTTTCTTGGAGGTCAGTGCCGGGAGGGTAGATCCCCTCTTCATCCCGGAATGGGAGAGTTTGCTGGCTGACGTATTCTTTCCAGTTATTGCGATTTTCATCGATCGTCCAAGCCTGTCCGGCGTCATTGAAGGCATCAAAATTCGCAATGATGTAGTTTTTCTTGGGGTATCCAATCTTCCAATCGTAAAGAAAGTAGAAAGCAAAGCCCCCAAACATGGCGAGCATCAAAAGAGCGCGCCAGATAAACCACTTGGTGGGGCGACAGATGATTTCAGAAGGGCTAGTCATTACTAAAGAAGAGAAAAACAATTCCTTCGTGATCTGGCAAGACTGGTCCGCAAAGAATCCGAGCGAGCAAGCCGAGTCATGGGGAGGACTATCTCTTCACCCCTTGCTCGCGGGCGCGGACGGCAAGGCGGAAGGCCTCACGCTCACCGTAGCGACGGATCGAGAATTTCACACAGCGCCGCCGCCCCGTTTCAGGAGACCAGGTGGCCTGCCAAAATTCATAGGTCGTCCCATTCGTGAGGACGGTGACTTTAGAAACGCCAACCACCCCAGAGCGATTCCGCGCGGAGCGGGTGCAGATGCGTGCCTGCACCTGCGGCTGGATCTGGCCGAGTAAGTCATCCCGCCATTGGCGTGCTGCTTTGAGCGAATTTTCAGAGCTGCCGTGGAGGCGATCGCCAAAATACTTGGCAAACTTGACGCCACGTCTCTGTAAGCGAACTTGCCAGCCGTGGGTCCTAGCCCTAGGGAGGTCAATTCGCGCAATGGCGTAGTTTTGCTCAGGTGAACCCATCGCTCTTATAAGTCATGATGGGGAGCAATGCTGCTTCTGTCAAATCGAGGGGGCGATGCTCTTAGCGCCTTTGGTTTAAGATCCAGTCGACCACTTTCTGATCGATCCCCGGCGAGTTGCTGAGATACTCGGTGGCTCCTTCTGCGTCCTCGCTCATCCAACGCATCGCAGTGGCTCCGATCGCTCTGCGGCGAGCGCGGTCATCGCCGATGCTCAGAGCGAGCTCGATGTGGTCCACCGGGTCCCCTTCCATATCGCTGAGAACGTAGGAAGCGACGGCGGAATCTCGGAGGGGCCCTTCGGCCTGCGCGGTGGCGAAGTCCTTGGCCGCTGAGGCATCCACACTAACCCAGTTCCCCATGATATCGCTCACGGCCTCGGCCTGAACATCTGAGCTGCCATTGGCTAGGATCCAATCGACAGCCGCCGCGGGGTCCTCACTCGCCATTGACTTGGCGAGGCTCCGCACGGCGCGGTCACGGGCTGCGCCCTCGGGAATCTCGAGCACTTTGGTGGCGGCTAGATCGGGCTGCTCTGCCACGAGTGATTCCACCGCTGCTCCTAAGGCGCTCGCTTGCTGATCTGCGGGGAGGCTACTGATGAAGCCCTCGGCGGCGCTCCAATCTTTCTTAGCCCACTCGGCGGCGATGGAGGTATTTACATCGCTCAAGGCAGCTCCCGAGAGCTCTGAAGTGAGGGCCGCGGCCCGCTGGGGATCTGTGCTAGCAATTTGAGAAATGACCTTCTTGGTGGCGTCTTCGCGGTCTGGCCCCTCGAGCGTGCCAGCCCAAGCGAGGGCGGCATCTGGGTCCTGTTTGGCCCACTCTCCGGCAACGGTATCAGCTCCGGATGAGGCTCCGCGACCTCCGCCCATTCTTCCCATCATCCCCATCATGGCGAATTGAGACTTATGACTTTCATAATACTGCGCGGCGGCATTTGGATCCGTGGAGGCCCAGCTTTGTAAAATTGTAGGGCGGACGAACATCCCAGTGCGTCCCATCTTGGTATTGGCATGCTCGAAGGCCTCTCGCGGTGCCTTTTCTCCCCATGAGGCAAAGAGGATATAGGCGCTCAAAATGCGTTCATTAAAAGGGAGCGCATCCAGCTGATCGGCTTCCTTGGCAAATTCCTCGCTACTGAGATCTGAGTAGAGGGCGACGAGAGCTTGGAGACGGGCGGTCTGGCCAGGGAGGGCTGAAATCTCGGCATAGGTCCGGGGCATCTCTCCCTGCCTCGGCGGCAGCGTGGCCGAGCCGGACTGACTCCGTGGCTCGGAAATGCGGCGGGAATTTGAAGAAGCGATCGCTTTTTGCGCCTTTCCCTCCTCGCCAGCCCTCTCGGTGTCCGAGCCAGATTTACCGGCGAGAAATCCAATCCCACCTCCTGCGAGAAGACAGGACGCTGCGATGGCTAGATGATTTTTCATAAGATTCTGGGGACCTTAAAGGCGGGGTCTGTGTAAAACAAACCCACAATCAGAAAATTTCCGACTGTGGGTTGCGGGGGTCTTTTAAAAAAATGAGTCTTTTAAGGGGATGCCTTAGTTGAAGCCATACTCGCGACTCGAGAAATCACGAGTTGCGTTTTCTTGTTCTTTGGCCGCTTGCCGCTCCACGGTGAGACGGGCAAAGGGCATCGCTTCAAGGCGCGGGTTCGGGATCTTAGCCCCCGATTCTTCACAAATCCCATAAATTCCCATTTCGAGACGCTGCAACGCTTCTTCGATTTCACCGAGCGCATTTGCTTCTTTAGAAAGCATCGTCAGTGCGAAGTCGCGGTCATAAGCATCAGAACCGGCGTCACCTTGGTGCATGCCAGAACCGCTCGTGTCGGCACCCTCGGCGCCGTTCTTGATGGTGTCATTCTGGATACCATACATTGAGTCCGTGATCTGATCGCGCAAATCGAGAAGACGCTGGCGTTGCTTCTTTTCAAAAACTGAGAGCTTTGCCGGCTTATCTGGGCGGACGTACTTCCGCTTCACCACCACGGGAGGAAGCTCCTCTTCTACCTTCTCGACCGCCTTAGAAACGCGCTTTACGATTTTTTTCTTCACCTCTTTAGCCGGAGCCGGAGTGGCGGTCTTTTTAGCAGCGGCTTTTTTTACGGCTTTCTTGGGGGCAGCGGCTTTCTTGGGTGCGGCTTTCTTGGGTGCGGCTTTCTTGGCCACCTTTTTCTTAGGAACGGCTTTCTTGCTAGCCTTTTTCTTAGGTGCGGCTTTCTTGGCTGACTTCTTTTTTGGAGCGACTTTCTTAGCTGCTTTTTTGGCGGCTTTCTTCACTCCTTTTTTCACTGCCTTCTTTGCAGGTGCCTTTTTGGCAGCTTTCTTAGCAGTCTTCTTTTTCGCTGATTTTTTAGCCATGAAATGATATTGGGGACATTTGCTCTTTCCCTAGGGAGGGCCTACTAGGAGGCCAGACCCTGCGGAAAGGCGGGGACCTTTAGGGCTTTTGGGACCAAGGCGCAAGCTGATTTTCCGACAGCTTTCTGCCGCCCCGCCCAGCATGCTCTTGAAATTTACTCTCATCCTCATAGGCTGCGCCTCTCTTTATGGATCTGCCTTCCATCCTCGAATCTCTCTTAGTCGCCTCAGAATCGCCTCTCCCTTCATCAGAATTGGCCCGTTTAGTGCGGGCCCGCGCTGCGGAATTTTCTGAGGATTCTATTACGGAAAACCCCGAGAATGCACCCGCGCCAGATAGTCCGGAACGCGCGCTAGATCTTGATGCACTGGCCAATTGCGGGGAATTAGAAATTGAAGCAGCCCTCGCCGATCTCAATCAGCTCTATGAGTCCAGCGGCCGTTCCTTCGTGATCGGTCAGCGCGCGAAGGGCTGGAAAATCTTCACCAAGTCGGACTATGCGGGCTTTGTCAAACTTCTCTTCCCCGGCCGGAAACCTGAGCGGCTGAGCCCCCCGGCGATGGAGACCCTAGCCATCATTGCCTACCGCCAGCCGGTTACGAAATCTGCGCTGGAGGCGGTGCGCGGAGTATCCTGCGATGGGATGCTACAAAAACTCCTCGATCGGGAGCTGGTGAAAATTTCAGGCCGCGCAGATCTGCCCGGCCGCCCCCTCCTCTACGCGACGACCGAGCTCTTCCTAGAGCACTTCGGCATTACCGACATCGAGGAGCTGCCCAACATCGGTGAGCTGCGCAAGATGGACCTCCCGGATGGAAGCGAAGAAGAAACGGAAGATAAAATCGCCACTCCCATCGCAGACACCGAGACCCAGCTCGCTCTCTCTGCGGTGGAGAAACCCGCAGATAGCCCTGATCACGAGGCTCAAACCCCTCCTACTCCCTAAAGCCGCACACTCATGCCTCTTGACGAAATCCGTAAAACGATCGACCAGATCGACACCCAGCTTCTCGACCTCCTCGCCGATCGCGCCAAAGCGGTTCACGAAGTGGGCGTGATTAAGAAAAAAGAAGGCTTGCAGATCTATGCTCCAGAGCGGGAAGACGCGCTGCTTAAGGCTCTGGAAAAGAAAAATGCCGGGCGCCTCCCTGAGCACTCCGTGCGCGCGATCTACCGCGAGATTATGTCCTGCGCCCTCCATCTAGAAGATGAGCTCAAGATCGCCTACCTAGGCCCGGAGGGAACTTGGACCAACCAAGCCGCGATTAAGAAATTCGGACACTCGGTGGATTACCAAGCGCTGGGGAACTTCGCAGAAGTCTTCGATCAAGTGACCCGCCGGAAGGCTTCCTATGGCGTGGTTCCGATTGAGAACTCGACGGAGGGAGCCGTCTCTCACGCGCTCGACCTCTTCGTGGAATCTCCCCTGCGAATCTGCGCGCAAATCCTGCTCCGTATTGAAAACGGCCTCATGGCCAGCATCCCACGCGATCAGATTAAAACCCTCTACTCCCACCCACAGGTCTTCGGCCAATGTCGCCAGTGGATTTTACAAAACTTCCCAGATGCCGACCTCGTAAATGTTTCCTCCACGAGTAAGGCCGCAGAAATCGCGCGCGATCGGGCTCATGAAGGGGCCGCTGCGATGGGTGGCCCACTCGCCGCAGAGCTCTACGGTCTCAACATGCTGGATGAAGCGGTGCAAGACCGCGCGACCAATACCACCCGCTTCCTCGTGATCGGGGAAGAAACCTGTCCCTCCACTGGCAAGGATCGCACCAGTCTCCTCTTCTCAGTGCATGATCGCCCCGGCTCTCTCGTGAAGGCTTTACAAGCCTTTGACTCCTTCTCGATCAACCTCTCGAAGATTGAAAGCCGCCCTTCTAAGCAGAAGGACTGGGAGTATATCTTCTACGTCGACCTGGCTGGGCATTGCGATGATCGCGAAGTGAAAGAAGCCCTTCGGACTCTCGAAACCCATTGCTCGCTCGTCAAAATTCTCGGCTCATATCCTGACCTTAGCTAAGGGAAGGCAGGGCTTTTAATCCCACCCTGCTCGTTGCTCGCCCCGAGCCATCCTTGCGAGTGACCCCTTCGCGCGCCCCTCCCTTGGTAGAAGCCATGCCGACCTTGCATCCAGAAATTCTCTCTTGGTTCGAAAGACGCTCATGGAAGCCTTTCCCCTTTCAAAAGGACTCCTGGCGCACTTATCTCGCCGGCCACTCCGGCCTCCTCCATGCTCCCACTGGCTTTGGGAAGACTCTCTCCGTCTGGCTGGGTCCCCTTTCCGAAACGCTCAGCCGTGGAAAGACCCCACGCCACTGTGAGGTTCTCTGGATCACTCCTCTGCGTGCCCTTGCCAACGATACCCTACAATCACTGCGCGAGCCCCTCGCAGAAATGCAGCTTGATTGGTCCGTGGAAGCTCGCACTGGCGACACCTCATCTTACCGAAAATCGAAGCTGCGCGAAAAATACCCTTACTGTCTGGTCACCACGCCCGAGTCTCTCTCCCTCCTGCTCACCTATCGCGACACTCGGGAAAAACTCGCTCATCTGAAGTGCATCATCGTGGATGAGTGGCATGAGCTGCTAGGCACGAAACGAGGCATCCAAACAGAGCTTTGCCTCACTCGTCTGCGCAAGTGGTCACCTCAGCTCCGCACTTGGGGACTCTCTGCCACCCTTGGAAATCTGGAGGAAGCCGCTCGCCCGCTCATGGGGGCTCGCGATTTTAAAATGATCGCCGCAAAGCAGCAAAAGAAGATTGAGATCAAGACCCTCATCCCTGACGAGATCGAGTCCTTTCCTTGGTCCGGGCACCTCGGCACCAAGTCGATCAAGCGCGTTTCTCAACAACTCGAAAAAGCGCGTAGCAGTCTCGTTTTTACCAACACCCGCTCCCAAGCAGAAATCTGGTATCAAGAGATCCAAGACGCTAAACCTGAATGGCAAGATCGCATCGCGATTCACCACGGTTCACTTTCCCGTGAAGAACGACAGGCGGTGGAATCTGGTTTAAAAGACGGTTCCCTGCGCTGCGTGGTCTGCACTTCTTCACTCGATCTTGGCGTTGATTTCTCCCCCGTCGATCAAGTGATCCAGGTGGGATCGCCAAAAGGGATCGCCAGATTGACCCAGCGAGCAGGCCGCTCCGGTCACGCGCCGGGTGAGCTCTCTCGCATCATCTGCGTGCCCACCAACGCCCTAGAGCTCATCGAGTTCTCCGCCGCGCGGGATGCTTGGAAGCGCCGAGAGATCGAAAACCGCATTCTCCTCAAAAAGCCGCTCGATGTCCTTGTCCAACATCTCACAAGCATCGTCCTTGGTGAACCCAGCTCTCCTGATGACTTAAAAGAGGAAATCCTCTCTGCTTATTCCTTTGCTGAACTTAGCGATGCAGAGTGGAACTGGGCCCTCAGCTTTATCACGAACGGAGGCTCTCTTTCCGCCTATCCCCAGTATCAAAAGGCCGAACTCAGCGAGGGCTTGCTCAGCGTCACCAATCAGCGAACGGCCCAACTCCACCGCATGAACATCGGGACCATCACCTCTGATGCTTCCGTGCTCATTAAGTTCAGTAGCGGGCGTGCTTTAGGAAGTGTCGAAGAAGGCTTCGCCTCCAAGCTCAAGCCGGGGAAGCAATTCATCTTCGCAGGACGCCGCCTTGAGCTCATCCGCTTTCATAAACTCACCGCGACAGTGCGCGCCGCCACCAAAAAAGCAAAAGGAGAAATCGCGATTTGGGGAGGCAGTAAAATGCCCCTCTCTTCTGAGCTGACACAGGCCGTGTCCCGTTGCCTCCACGGCCCTGCGGATTCGCCCGAACTCAAAGCGGTGGCGCCGATTCTCGCAATCCAGAAAGCGTGGTCCGCCCTTCCTTCAGACAAGTCTCTCCTCATCGAGTTCACCCGCACACGGGAAGGTGAGCACCTCTTTATCTATCCTTTCGCTGGACGTCTTGTGAACGAGGGCCTCGGCGCACTTGTCGCCTTCCGACTGGCTCGCGATGCAGGGGAATCGATCAATGTGACTCAGAATGACTACGGATTTTGTCTCGGGGCGGCTCGTGGTCTAAGTCTCGATGAGAAGATTCTTCGCCGAGCTCTCAGCAGCGAGAACTTGCTAGAAGATCTTCTGGAGTGCATGAACACCGCCGAAATGGCCCGCCGTCAATTCCGCTACGTTGCTCGGGTGGCCGGTCTCCTCATCCCCGACATGCCCGGCAAGCGAAAACCCACCCGCGACCTCCAAGTGTCCGCCAATCTCCTCTTCGAGGTCTTCACCAAATACGATCCCGACAACCTCCTCCTCGAACAAGCCCGCCGTGAAATCCTCGAACATCAATTGGAAATCGAGCGACTCCAAAAGACCCTCTCCGCCATTCACCAACGCCCCTTCCACCTTGTCGAAACAAAACGCCTCACCCCCATGGCCTTCCCCCTCTGGGCTGATCGCCTTAGCGCCTTCCTCCCGGCTGGAGATGCCAGCACGAGGTTAGAAAAGATGTTAGCGCAGCTACAAGAAAGCCCGGCCTAAGCCGAGCTTTTGATCAAGGGATCAGTGGAGGAGCAGCGGGAGCAACTACTTCATTAAGGCTCCGAGGAGTGCATTCATGCCCGCAATCACGGAGGAGGGATCTTTGACCAAACCAGCTGCCATGAGCGCATTATCGGTGAGCTGATTGGCAACCTTGGTGGCGACTTCCTCGTCCTCTTTACGCAGCTCATTGAGCTTCGCGACAATCTCGTGATTTGGGTTAAATTCGAGACGGGCCTTGGGGTCTGGTCCGGCTTGGCCCATCGCTTCCATCATGGCGCGCATTTGCCCATTCGGGGCATCTTGCGGAGTGAGAGCCACCACGGGGTGCGAGACGAGCCGCTTGCCCATGTCAACACTTTCGACTTTCTCGCCCAGCGTCTTGCCCAGCCACTCGACGAGGTCTTTACTCTCTTCTTCGCTGAGTTTTGCGTCATCATCCGGGAGTTCATCAAGCTCGATTTCTGAGCGATTCGCGCTTACTAATTTCTTCCCCTTATACTCACGGAGGGTCTCCATGATGTAGTCGTCGATATTATCGGTGAGGAAAATCACCTCAATGCCGCGCTTCTGGAAAGCCTCGACATAAGGACCTGCTTCCATCGATTTGCGATCAAGTCCGACGAGGTAGTAAATGGAATCCTGCTCTTCTTTTGCCCGGGTCAAATACTCGTCAAAGGATGTCACCTTCCCCTCATCCGAGAGGCTGGACTCAAAGCGCAGGAGCCCCGCAAGCGCCTCGTGATTCTCGTGCCCGGTCGCGATGCCTTCTTTGAGAAAACGGCTAAAGCGCTCGTAGAACTCCTCGTGCTTTTCCGGATGCGACTTGGCGTCTTTGGCCAGGTGCTTGATAAAACGCTTCGTCAAAAGGCTGTTGAGTTTTTTGATCAAAGCGCTGTCCTGCATCGATTCACGGGAAATATTAAGCGGGAGGTCCTCGCTATCGACGACTCCTTTGATAAAGCGCATCCACTCTGGGAGGAGTCCCTGCGGCTCGGCATCGATCAGGACCTTACGGCAATAGAGGGAGACTCCGGCCTTCATTTGGCCGAAGCCGAAGCGCTCATGATTCTCATCCGGCGTGAAGAGCAGAGCATTAATATTAATGGGCGCATCTGCGCTGAAGTGCAGAGTGTGGCGAGGCTCATCCACGGCATGCGCGGTGTATTGATAAAACTCCTTATAATCTTCTTCACTGATATCACCCTTCGACTTGAGCCAAATCGCTTCCACCGTATTGACGCGCTCCCCAGCGAGCGAAAGAGGGAAGGAAACAAAGCGAGAATGCTTATCAATGATGCGCTTGAGAGTGTCCTGTTTGGCGAAGTCTTTCTCATCTTCCTTGAGATGGATCACGATGCGCGCGCCCCTTGGCTGCTCATCCACTTCCGTGATCGTGAAGCCGGTCTGGCCATCGCTCTCCCATTTCAGATTCTCTGCGGATTCATCCCACGAATGAGTGAAGACTTCCACCTTCTCGGCGGCCATGAAGGCGGAGTAAAATCCCACTCCGAACTGCCCGATGACGGAGGCATTGGCATCCCCCTTCTCCTTCATTGCTTCTAAGAATTCCTTCGAGCCAGAGCGCGCAATCGTGCCGAGATTATCGGTGAGCTCCTGGCGAGTCATCCCGATGCCGTGATCGGTGATTGTGATGGTGCCAGCTTCTTCATCCGTGGTGATTTGAATCTCGAGGGGCAGATCGCCTTGGTAAACGCTCTTCTCGGTCAACTGCTTGAGCCGCAGCTTTTCAAGGGAATCAGAAGCATTAGAAATCAGCTCACGGACAAAAATCTCTTTATCGGTGTAAAGGGAGTGAATGACGATGTCGAGAAGCTGACGGACTTCGGCTTGGAAAGATTGGGTCTGTGGTTCGCTCATAATGGATCTTGAAAAAAGTTAGGTGGGCGCAAAATACTCGTGAGCTGGAAGCTGTCAATCCCTCCGCTCACAAAGAAAAAAGCCACGCTCTCAGAGAGCATGGCTTTTTGAAATCTGCTTCTTTGACAAAAGCTCTTAGCTCTCTCCTTTTGCGCGAGGCTCACCTGACTCACGGGTCGATCCAGGACTGGTGACAAAGGGCCCACCTTCGAGCGGAGCAACGCCACTAAAGGCCACATCCGGCATTTCACTCTCCTTACCAGCGAGCGGAAAATCTTTGCGCAGCGGGAAATAAGGGAAGCCCTCCCACATTAAGATACGCTCCATCTGAGGATGCCCCGCGAATTTAATGCCCATCATATCGTAAACTTCACGCTCGTGCCAGTTGGCGGTTTTCCAAAGATTCACCGCGCTGGGGACCTCGACATCCTCTGCGACTTTCGACTTCACGCGCAGGTGTTTCGAGTCATCAAGGGTGGCGAGTTCATACACCATCTCGAAGCGAGGCTCCTCTCCCATGTGATCGAGGCTCGAAATATCGAGAAGCATCTCGTAACCGAGTTCCTTGCAGCGGTTCAAGGTCGCATAAAGAGAGGTAAGGCCCACGTTTATGGTGGTCTCTCCACGAAATTCCGTGGCGTCACTTTGGCCTAAGGCCTCTAAATCAGCTGAAATACTCATCGTTTAAAAAAGGTCAGTTTTAGGCGTTCGCAGGCACAGCTTTTTGAGCCTTAAAGGACTCTTCCTCTTCGATCTTGCGTTGCAGCTTCATCAGCCCCTCAATGAGAGCCTCTGGCCGCGGCGGACAACCGGAAATGTAAACATCGACCGGGATCAATTGGTCGATCCCTTGCAGGACCGCATAGCTTCGATACATGCCACCAGAGGAAGCGCAGGCCCCCATCGCGATGCACCACTTCGGCTCAGGCATCTGATCCCAGACCCGCTTCACTGCCAAGGCCATCTTATAAGTCACAGTTCCCGCGACGATCATCACATCAGCCTGCCGGGGGGAAAAACGCATCACTTCCGCTCCGAAACGAGAAATATCAAAGCGGGAGGAAGCGGTAGCCATCAGCTCAATCGCGCAACAGGCCAGCCCCATCGGCATGGGCCAAAGCGAGTTCTTGCGCATCCAGTTAATGGCAGCATCAAGGCGCGTAAAAATGATGTTTCCTTCGATCTTAGAATCGTAGGCGGCATGGGAGACCGTGAGATTTTCTTCCGACATAATGACGGGCAGAGGATAGCTCCGCCAGCACGAGGCTCAACCCCTTTGTGAAATATTTCACAAGCAAAGGAGCTGTGGCGCCCTCGCCACTTCTCAACCTAAGCTTCCTCACAAGCAAAGGAGCTGTGGCGCCCTCGCCACTTCTCAACCTAAGCTTCCACACCACTTCTCCTATTTTTTAAGCATGCTCGAGGATGATAGAATCTACGGGATGCCCTTCTTGGAGGAGATCTGAAACCACGATGAGAGGGGTCCCGGGTGCGACGTCCCGAGCGTGACGCAGGGACTTCACGGCGACTGCGATGGTCTCGCGCGGCGTCTCTTCAAAGGGAATTTCAAAGGAACGCACCCCACGGGAGAGCGTCAGAGTGGTGCGGATCGAGGCATCCGGCGTGAAGGCGAAAATGGGCGTCTTGGGACGCAGCAATGCCGCTTGGTGAGCCGTCGCTCCGGAACGGGTGAAGACCACGAGGAGTGACTTGGGAATTGAATCAGCCAGTCCGACCGCCGCTTTGATCATCTTTTGCTTCTCACTCGAAAGAGTGGCCCCAGCGCCATAGCCTAGCCCTCCGGAGCGCTCAATGCGACGCGCGACGCGGTCCATCAGCTCCACACATCTCACGGGATGATTTCCTACCGTGGTCTCACCAGAAAGCATGATGGCATCTGCCTCTTCAAAAACGGCATTCGAGACATCAGTGACCTCAGCACGCGTCGGGGTAGGATTCTGAATCATCGATTCGAGCATGTGGGTCGCTACGATCACGCGCCGTCCCAGCTCATGGCAGCGCTTCACGATGCGGCGTTGAATGATCGGTAATTCTTCAACATGGACCTCGATCCCCAGATCTCCACGCGCCACCATAATGACGTCGGACTCCTCAATAATGTCATCAAGGTGGCGCATCGCCTCTTGATCTTCGAGCTTTGACACGATTTGAGCATGGCACTGATTGGCCAAAAGAGTGGCTCGTAATTCACGAACATGCCCCGCATCTCTGACAAAGGACCCAGCCACAAAATCGGCATGACAGGCCGCGGCCACCTTAATATCGGCGTGATCTTTTTCCGTCAAAGCGGGAAGGCTCAACCTTACGCCAGGGAGGTTAATATGACGACGCGAGCCCATCGCCCCAGCCGTAATCACTTCACAAATCATGCGATCATCCTCGATCCGCTCGATTTTCATCAAAAGCTCACCGTTATCGACGGTTAAGTCATCACCTTCATGGACATCTTTCAGCAAGCCATCGTAGTTCACCGTGGTCGATTTCTCGAGTCGAGCCTCACTGCCTTCCTTCCGGAATTCGACGTGATCGCCCTTGTTCAAGATGATCTTCCCATCGACATCTCCGGTGCGGATTGAGGGACCTTGAAGATCAAAAAGAATCCCCACGGTCTTCCCTACTTCCTTGGAGGCGGCGCGGATTCGCTCCACGATTTCATAACACCACTCATGCTTGGCATGGCTCATATTAAGACGAAATACATCCGCTCCTGCGGAGATCATTTTTCGAAGCATTTCTGGAGATTCGGTTGCGGGACCGAGGGTGCAAATAATCCGCGTTTTTCTAATCGTGACCACGCTGTGAGCATTAGCAGCCGGAGCGATCCAGACAAGTCACAAGCGAGAGCTCAGGATCAGTCAGCCCCACCAGCTAGCAGTCCGCAGCACTGACACCCTTAACATTCTACAATATTCACAGCCAAGCCCCCGCGCGCCGTTTCCTTATACTTCGAGAGCATATCTGCGCCAGTCACCTTCATCGTGCGGATCACTTTATCGAGAGAAACGTGATGCGTCCCTGAGCTTTGCAAGGCGAGGCGTGAGGCATTGATCGCTTTGATCGCCCCCATCGCATTACGCTCGATGCATGGAATCTGGACCAGCCCGCCAATCGGGTCACAGGTGAGTCCTAGATTATGCTCCATCCCGATTTCTGCGGCAAATTCGACCTGCCCCGGAGTCCCACCGAGATACTCCGTCAGCGCACCCGCCGCCATCGAGCAAGCAACGCCCACCTCTCCTTGGCAGCCGACATCGGCACCCGAGATCGAGGCATTCTTTTTGTAGAGCGAGCCAATCGCTCCTGCGGTCAGAAAAAAACGAGACACCCCATCAGGATAGGGTGAGTTGCGGAACTGGGTCGCGTATTTTAAGACCGCCGGGATTACGCCTGCCGCGCCATTAGTCGGAGCGGTCACCACGCGCCCCCCTGCCGCATTTTCCTCATTCACCGCGAGCGCGTAGACGTTCACCCAGTCCATCACCACAAGCGAGTCCTCCTCGGCCTCTAAGCCATTTTTTAAAAGCGCTTCATGATAGCTCTTCGCGCGGCGTTTCACCTTTAAGCCACCGGGCAAAATCCCCTCGCTTAGCAGTCCGCGCTGGATGCAGCCCTGCATCGCAGCCCAGATTTCATCGATTCTGACCTGCGTTTCCTCCGCACTCCGCCACGCCAGCTCGTTCGCCCTAGCGACCTCTGAGATGCTCCAATTCTCCTCCGCACAAATTTCCAAAAGCCGCTTGGCGGAGTGGAATTCATACTTCACCACCGCCGCCGCCTGCTCGGGGTCAGACTCATCTCCCTCCCTCACCGTAAAGCCCCCACCCGTGGAATAAACGAGCTCCTCGGCGAGAATTTCCCCACTCTGATTGAAAGCTGAAAAATGCATCGCATTCGTATGCGAGCCGATATTTTTCCCCCGGTGAAATAAAAGATGCTCCCGCTCCACGAAGGGAATTTCACGCCCCTTTGCGAGGCGTAACTTCCCAGATTTTTTGACCTTTCCTAAGATCTCAGCCACCTCATCGACAGGGACCGTTTTGGCCTCATATCCCATCAACCCTAAAATGAGAGCCTTATCCGTGCCATGTCCCTTTCCCGTATCAGCCAGTGAGCCATAAAGCCCACAGTGCAGCTCCGCCACATCGACCTCCACAAGAGAATTCGTGAACGCCGCCGCCGCCCGCATTGGGCCCACGGTGTGAGAAGACGACGGACCGATCCCGATCGTAAACAGATCAATCACTGAAAAATTATCCGGAGAAGGCCCTTCCATAAAGAAGGCGGAAGCAAGGCGAATTCACCGCGATTAATCAACCCTCAAAAAACACAATCACCCAAACCCTAACTCCAGCCCCCCGCCTAGACTCCGCCCTCAAACAAGGCCTCCACGCTCGGTAAATCAGCCGCAGACTCAGCCTTCTGAGCGCGCATGATCTTCCCATTCTTCAAAAGAAAAGCCCCCGGCATCTGCAAGCCATCTCCCTTCAACAAACCTACCCCACACCCGCGGAAGAAAGCAATCGCGCCACGATACCATACCTTAGGCCCGAAGAGCTCTAAAAAACCTCCCTTCCCTAAGCCAAAAGCCCGATACAAATCACAGCGAGGATCGGCAATGCGGCTCACCCCATCCGTATCCACAAATTCAGCCTCCTCCCCCTCTTGCAGCATGTGAACGAGCACCAAACGGGCCCCCTTCTCCTCCGCCCGCTCATGCATCTCCCTGAGATTCATTAAAAGCTGCCGCGTAAACGTGCAGCCAAAGTGCCTTAAAAACACCACCGCCAGCACCTCCTTCTCCGAGGCCTCCTGAAGCGTCTCCCCTGAAGTCAGGCGAAAGCGCTGCACGGCCTGCTCAAAAGCCATCGGCTCCCCCACCGCTGGGCGGCCCACCCGAAGACACGCCGCCGCCCAAAGAATCATCGCAAAAGGAACCCACCAAATAAGATCATTGAAAATGATCATCCAGCCCGCTTGCCAAGGAAGCTCACCTTGACCCGCAGCCCACACAAACCCGATCGGCCCGAAGATTTTCCCCAAAAAACCCACCAGCACGATCGGCCAATGTCGCAGGGGCGAAAACGCCGCAATCACATAACCGAGTCCATAAACCCCCACGATCATCCCCACGCACTGCCACAGAAAAGGATACCTCGGCGGCTCCATTCCCGAGATGCTGAACCACGCCCCCGGCCAACCAATCACCCAAATCCCAAAAAGAAGATTATAGATCCCCGCAAACTTTAAGACGGACGACATCCAGTCAGGCGCCTTGCAGCTTTGTGCGGTGCATTCAACAGTCATGGGCCAGCATAGCCGCCTTTCCTCACCCCGCAACAAACTTAAGAAAAGTAAACGAGGAACTTTTCAAGGCTTGCCGCAGAGACCTCCCTCCCTTTCACTTTCTCGCATGAGTCACGGCGTTACCATCGCAGGCACCGGAAGTTATCTTCCTGAGAAAATTCTCACCAATCATGACCTCTCAGAATTTGTAGAAACCTCTGACGAATGGATTGTGACCCGCACCGGTATTAAAGAACGCCGCATCGCTGCAGAGGGTGAAAACACCTCTCACCTCGCCGCCAAGGCCTCACTCCAGGCCCTTGAGCAATCCGGCATCCCCGCCGCAGACATCGAGCTCATCATCGTCGCCACCATCACGCCAGACACCTTTACCCCGGCCACCGCATGCTACGTGCAGGAGCAAATCGGAGCCTCCCGCGCCGTCGCCTTTGATATCTCCGCCGCCTGCTCAGGCTTCCTTTATGCCATGAAGATCGCGAAGCGCCTGATCGAATCCGGCGCCTTCGCGAACGCCCTCATCATCGGAGCAGAAAAACTCTCCGCCTTCGTCGATTGGTCAGATCGCAGCACCTGTGTCCTCTTTGGAGATGGGGCGGGCGCTGCTGTCCTACGCCCCTCCGCGGAAGGTGAAGGAAAAATCATCGCTACCGACATTGGCACCGATGGGAAACAAACCAGCATCCTCAGCATCCCCGGAGGCGGCTCCGCCTGCCCCACCACCCCCCAAAACGTCGGCGAAAGCCTCGCCACCTTCTCCATGTCCGGCCGGGAAGTCTTTAAACACGCCGTCACCCGCATGAAAAACTCCGCCAACTCCGTCATCGAGCGTGCCGGACTCCAACCCGAGGACATCTCCCTCGTCATCCCCCATCAAGCAAATCTCCGTATCATCGATGCCATTGCCGACCGTCTCGCCGTCCCCAATGACCGCGTCTTCGTCAACCTCCACAAATACGGCAACACCTCCGCCGCCGCCATCGCCATCGCGCTGGATGAAGCACATCGCGAGGGCAAAATCCAGCGGGGCGATAAAATCGTCATGGTCGCCTTCGGAGCCGGCCTCACCTGGGCCTCCGCCGCCATCGAATGGTAGCACTCCTCACAGGATTCCTTTTTTAGAAAAAAAACCACTCACCACACTCCGTTTTGGCCTCCAACTTCCGAACCACCCCGACCGAAACCACTGGCATGCCCGGCGGCATCCCCTACATCATCGCCAATGAAGCCGCCGAGCGCTTCTCCTTCTACGGCATGAAAGCGGCACTCGCCATTTTCTTGGCAAATTACCTTGGAGTCCTCGGCGGGGCCAATCTCAGTGAAAGCCAAGCGACTTCTTACGTCTCATACTTCAATGGCGCGGTCTATCTCACCCCCCTCCTCGGCGCACTCATTGCCGATACCTTCTTCGGGAAATACCGTACGATCATGACTCTCTCTATCGTATACTGCCTTGGCCACCTCTGCCTCGCATTCATGGGAGTCGGAGGAGTCGTGCAACTCTGGCTCCTCGCTGGATTAGGCATGATCGCCCTTGGCGCAGGTGGCATTAAACCCTGCGTCTCAGCTCACGTAGGGGATCAATTTGGAAAAAGTAACCAATACCTCCTTCCTAAGATTTTTAACATCTTCTACTTTTCGATTAATGCAGGAGCGGTCATCTCAAATCTCTCGATCCCCTGGATTCTAAAATGGTATGGTCCACATTGGGCCTTCGGAATCCCGGGCGTCCTCATGGCCCTAGCCACCCTCTGCTTCTGGATGGGCCGCCGTAAGTTCATCCACGTCCCCGCTCAGGGCGCCTCCTTCCTCAAAGAACTCTTTAGTAAAGAGGGCCTCATCGTGGCCGGAAAGCTCATGCTTCTCTTCTATGTCTTTGTCTCGATGTTCTGGTGCCTCTTCGATCAAACCGCCACCACCCTCGTCTTCCAAGCTGAGAAAATGGATCTCCAGATCCTTGGCATCGAGTTGCTCCCCTCACAAATCCAAGCCTTCAATCCCTTTCTCATCCTTGTCCTCATCCCTCTCTTCACCTTTGTCATTTATCCGAAAGTTGGCGCACTCGTAAAACTGACCCCACTTCGTAAAATCGGAGCTGGGTTCTTTCTCATGGTGCTTTCCTTCGCGATCATTTCATGGGCCCAAGAGGCGATCGACCGCGGTGAAACACCCAGCGTAGCTTGGCAGCTTCTCGCCTATCTCATCTTCACCACCGCAGAAATCCTCATCTCCATCGTCTGTCTCGAGTTCGCCTACACTCAGGCCATGCCTAAGATGAAGTCCTTCATCATGTCCCTTTTCCTCCTCTCCGTTTTTGTCGGAAATGCCATGACGGGACTCATCAACGACTATATCCGCATCCCCGAGACTAAAGCCCCACAAGAATATCGCGAATTCACTCCTCCCGCGCAACTCGTCACAGAGTTCTTTCTCCAACATAAAAAACTCCCCAGTGAGTTGGAAATTTCCGCGAATGGACCAAGTGGCCACCCCGTCACCTATCAACTCCTTCACGCAGGAGCAGCCCGCCTCTCCTCCGCCGGACCTGATGGTGAATTAAAGACAAAAGACGACTTTAACACCCACATCACGGTGAAAAAGAATGAAGCTGACGAGAGCGGAACTTGGCTCTTTGAGGAGAAGAAAAAGAAGGGACTCCTCGAGCAAAACGACGACTCCAATCCTCTAAAAATTGCCAATGTGATCGGAGGTGGGACCAAGCTCGAGGGCGCCACATACTTCTGGTTCTTTACCGGACTGATGGCCGCAGTTGCCATCCTCTTCATTCCCTTCTCTCTCTTCTACAAAGAGAAAACCTACCTCCAATCATAGTCACATGGACCTCTGGGACATTCACCATCAAGGCCGCATTAACGCCGCTTCTACCGAAGCCCGTCATGCCAACTCGAAGGCCAGCGCCGTCGCGACTGATCTCGTTCTAATGGAAAGACGGATCGATCACCTCACCCTCCTTTGCCAATCGATGTGGGAACTCCTCCGTGAGCAAAGCGGACTCAGCGACAAGCAACTCCGGGCGAAAATTGCCGATGTGGATACACGCGATGGGCGAGCTGATGGGAAGATTCGAAACAAGATTTTCCCCTGCCCCAAATGCCAGGCGAATTGCCACTCCAGCAGCCAATCCTGCACGATGTGTGGTGAAGACCTGAAGATGCACAAGCCTCATCTCTTTCAAGGATAGGCCTCTTTTACGAGCATGATCATCGACTCCCATTGCCACCTTGGCTCTCACAAATTCTCTCGGGATGAGATCCCTGAACTGATCGCTCGGGCCCACAAGAACGGCGTCACACGCCTCATTACCCTCGCCACTGGAGAAGACGACATTTCGACCAACCTTCAGATCGCTCACGATCACCCGGAAGTCTCCGCCTGCATCGGCATTCACCCCTGCGATGTCCACGAAACTCGCGATGACTTCGAGGCCCTCCTCAGCCCTCATCTCTCCGACCCTAAAGTCGCCGCGATGGGCGAAACTGGACTCGACTACTTCCACCCCGCGCCGGAAGGCTGGACCGAGGAAAGCTACCACGCTCGGCAGCGCGATTTCCTCCGCCGCCACTTCGATCTTGCTCAGAGCGCCGGGCTGAATCTCGTCATCCACACCCGTGACCGCTCCGGCAGCGCAAGCTTTGAAGATGCCCTCGCAATCTACTCAGAATACGCTGAACAGGTCCGTGCCGTCTTCCACTGCTTTCCCGGCCCACCCCAGCTTGCCGCACGGGTCATCGCCGCCGGAGGGCTCATCTCCTTCACCGGGATCGCCACCTTTAAAAATGCGCAAGACGTCGTCGACACCGTAAAATCGACTCCCCCCGGATCATTCATGTTAGAAACTGACGCGCCGTATCTTGCTCCAGAACCGCAGCGAGGAAAACGCTGTGAACCCAGCTTCACACGTCACACTGCCGAGGCCATCGCTCAACTACGAGGGCTCGAAGTCAGCGAGCTGGCTCGCGAAACCAGCGAAGTCGCCCAGCAATTTTTCCGCCTTTGAGGCATACACCCCGCCCCCTTTAAGAGAGCTCGGAGCCACTCACGAAAGGTCCTTTTTTTTGGGGAAAAACAGCTCTTATTTAAAAGCGCTACTCTTCACAAACTCGGTCCAGCTCTCGTTAAAAGCCTGCACCGAATCGAAGCCGAAAATTTCCGCAATTTCAGAAGCCTCGGGAACTTCTCGGTCCGCTTTCACTTTACGCAGCAGCTCTGAATACGCATCCAGCTTTTCCAGATCACTCTGCACGTAGTATCCAAAAGAATACATCAAGACGAGTTGAGTGGGAGTCAGATTGGTTGAAGCATATAGGAGGAATTTCTCTAAGTCCGGCTTCACATCACCCTTGCGGACCAGTTTGCGAAGCGTCTTCGCCCAAGCACGCCCATCTTTAAATCCACGCGCCGTCGTGATTTGATTATCATCTCGGTAAGCGGTGGAGTCTAAGATCGTGGTCTCCGACTTCTTCGCCAATTGGATCTCCTTAAAATAAGCGTGCGCTCTCGTGAGTCCGAAAAAACCGGTCGGAGCGCTGCCATTCATTCCTCCCATCTGAAAGCCCACCACCGCAGCGGAAATTTGATTCGTAGGGAAAGGGCCAAAGACCTTTTTGTAGCCCTGATCATTTCCATCCTTAATCCGTAAAACGGAAGCCGTGGCGAAGGCATTGTATTCCTCACGCTGCTCCTCTGGGAGGCGTAAATGATTCCCCACCACTTTCATCCATAGAAGTTCATTGCGATTAGCAGCCCCTTCTGCAGCCTCTTCTCCCACCGTATTCTCACGCAGCCAATTCGTGTAATATTGCCCCAATGACTCATAGACCTCATCATTATCTGTCACGATGATGACCTTTTTACGATCTCCCCAGTTCTCGCGGAAAGTCTGGTGATTAAAAGCCATCCCATACCAAATCCGCTCAGCCATCTCAACGAGGGCCTGCGGGCGGAATTTACCCGTATAAGCAATATAAAAGTGCTCTGACTCCAGCACCTTAAATTGGAGATGGGTCTCAGGCCCAAAAGCCATCTTTTTCTTATGAGGCTTCAGCGTGTCCTTATTAAATTTAAAGTCCTCCTCAGGGACTGTGAGTTTTTGCTCAAATAGCATCTTCTCATCCAGCTCAGCCTCCTCGACTAAATACTGACGATCTCCCAAGGAAAGCTCGGAAAAGGCCACCTGGATCACTTTGGAGTCCTCCTTCACCAAATGGACTGTTTCCTTTTCCATCTTTTGGAAACTTGCCTCGATGGTTCCACCCTTCGTCGACATCCAAGTCCGCACCTCAGCCGCCCCTAAAAAAGAGAATGGCATCGCCAAGGCGCAGAGCGAAAACACAGCAAGCGACCCAGCGCTCTTAAAACATTTCATAAGGCCAATTTTTAGCGCTCTCCCCGGAACTTGACCACCTAAAAATCGCCTGATTCTCAGCAAAAGCACATCGATCAAAACTGGAATTTTACATGCCCCACAACTCCCACAAAATCAATCACTCACCTCAGCAAGCCATCACTATTTGATAAAATAGTCCACACAGGGGATGAACTCCAGAAAGGTGGCCAAATTTGTCAGCGTCTCTCTCCTTGCAGGCTTAATAGTGCCCATAGCCACATCGCCGCGGCCGCTCACCCTCCCGACGCCGCTCCTCGTAATGGTTTCCGTAAGTCGCAAAGCCTCCCCGCCCATCATAGCGCCCATCATAACGATCATAGCCATGATAAGCATCAGAGCGATACTGCTCCCTCCTTGCCCGCCGCTTGCCATCATTCTTCCCCACAGAATAGGCCAAAGCACCGAGGGCCACAGCCCCGATCGCTGCCCCGCCGGGGCTCACGCTCTGCTGACGCTTCCCATAAGCATCATAACTGGTGCTGCAGCTCACTCCCATTGCTCCCATTGCTCCCACCAAGCCAAGCCCAAGCACCTTCGTAAAAAATTTCTTCATGGTATTGAGACTCCAGTCTCCCCCCATTTTATTCAAATTCATCGAAAGATCGGTCCCGGTCGCTCTCACAAATAAAAGCCTCCACAGTCGCAAATCGCAGGAATAACAGAGCACATTTTCTAGTGATCCTGTGCCGCTGTTTCCGGCCCGCCGGGATAGCGCACATTATCGACCAGTTCAGTCACCTCTGGCGGTGGCGCAGGGGTAAACGCAGCGACGATTGCGGAGACTAAGAAGTTCAGCAACATTCCAAGAAAGCCAATTCCTTCTGGTGAAATCCCTAAGAAATACTGGTCTTTCGTCCCTCCCATAAACTGGAAGTAAATGATGTAGCTCAGCGTAAATCCGATGCCAGCAACCATCCCCGCAATTGCCCCTTCCTTATTCATGCGGCGTGAGAAAATCCCCATCAGTAAGGTCGGGAAAAAAGAAGAGGCCGCAAGCCCGAAGGCGAAGGCCACCGTCTTCGCGATGAAGGTCGCAGGTGGATTAATCCCGAAGTAGATCGCCACCAGTAAGGCACCGAGAGAAGCCAAACGGGCATATTTAATCTCCTCCTGATCGCTTAAATCAGGCTTCACGATCTTCTTCATCAGGTCATGAGAAATGGCAGTCGAGAGCACGAGAAGCAGGCCAGCCGCAGTGGAGAGCGCCGCCGCGATGCACCCAGCCATCAGAAGCGCGATCACCCACTTTGGCAAAGCTCCCATGTGAGGATTGGCCATCACCATGATGTCGGGCTTGAAAGTGAGTTCATTTTTATCGCCCCGCTTTTCCCGCTCCGGCCCGAAGTGCTGAATCTTTCCATCCCCATTCTGATCAGTCCAACTCATGTAGCCCGCTTTCTCAAAATCGCCGAACCAAGCCGGAGCCTCTTCCCGTGGGCTGTCTTGCAGCTTCTCAATAAAGTTCACCCGCGCGAAGGCTCCAATCGTAGGGGCCGTCAGATAGATCACCGCAATGAAGGCCAAGGTCCAACAAGCGGAAACGCGCACCGCTTTGACATTCTTCACCGTGAAAAAGCGGACAATCACATGGGGTAAGCCCGCGGTGCCGCACATCAGCGCAGCCGTGATGCAAAACATATCGATCGTCTCCAGCGAGCCACTCGTGTAGTTGGCAAAGCCCAATTCAGTATTAATTTGATCCAGCTTTTCCAAGAATGGGAGGGATTCCCCATTCGCAATGTAGTCTCCAATGAAACCGAGTTGCGGAATGACATTTCCCGTCAATGCAATCGCGATGAACACCGCTGGAATCGTGTAAGCAAAGGCCATCACACAATACTGCGCCACTTGCGTGTAGGTGATGCCCTTCATCCCACCGAGCCCCGCATAGAAAAAGACGATTCCTCCTCCGACCCAGACTCCAGTAGAAATGCTGATGTCAAAAAGAGCGGAAAACACCACGCCCACTCCACGCATTTGTCCCATAATATAGGTCAAACAAATGAAAATGGCACACACCACCGCCACCAAACGAGCCGCCTTCGAGTAATAGCGATCTCCAATGAAATCAGGCACCGTCGCCTTCCCAAATTTTCGTAAAAAAGGAACCATTAAGACAGTCAGCAGCACAAAGCCGCCAGTCCACCCCATCAACAAACGTGAGCCATCATAGCCACTCGTCGCTAAAAGACCTGCCATCGAGATAAAGGTCGCCGCACTCATCCAATCCGCCGCCGTAGCCATCCCATTCGCAAAAGGCGAAACTCCCCCACCAGCCGTATAATACTCCTTGGTCGATCCTGCCCGCTGGCGAATCGCGATCCCGATGTAGATCGCAAAGGAAAGCCCGATGAAAAGAAAATTAAAAGCATCTTGGCTCATACTGCATCCTCCTCACCTTCGAATTTGTCTTCAAGACGCCCCATCCAGATCGCATAGGCAATCAGAAGAAAGACGAACACGATGATCGCCCCCTGCTGTGCCATCCAAAACCCAAAAGGAGCTGAGCCCACACTTGGGAAATTGGCATCCAACCAATCTCGCAGGAGGATTCCGCACCCAAAGGACACGAGAAACCAGACCGAGAGGAGAACCCCCACGCACCTAAGTTGAGCCTTCCAGTAGCGCCCTTTGGCGGCCTTTGATTTTTCTTTCATGGTGATTACTCCTCTCCTCCTAACAACTCACCTACCTCACTAAAAGACAGAAAGCCCTCCTCAGCCTCATTTTTCATTTTGACGGCGCTCTTTTCGTGTTTTGCTCGGGCAGCGGCATCCGCCGCTCAATTTGAAAATGAGCACACCCATCGAAGTCCGTTCCCTTGATCGCCTTCCAAAAGACGGTTGCCTGATCATCCCCGGCCGTCTTGACGCTGAGCAGGCCCGCGAGCTCACCGCCTCCCTAGCTGGGCGTAAAATCACCTGGCTTGCTGAGGAAATGTCCTCACTCCAACCAGAACTTCAATCCTACCTCCAACTCAGCGGGCTAGACGGAGCAGCCTTTTCAAAACTCGACGAATCACTCCCAAAAGTGGGCGAGAACTTGGGCCCTAAAATCGCCGGAAACGGAGTTCTCGTTTTTGTCCCCGGCTTAGCGACCTGCCGTCCCGGTGCGCCCTGTCGCATCCCCACTGATGTTCTCAGTGCCCTTTGCGAGCTCGGCTTGGCCATCGTCCCGCTCGAGGTCAGCATCCCCGCGGAGACCAAGCTCTCAATCGAAAACTCCCTAAAACTTCCCCAAGCAATCCTCACCTTTGGGCACCCCATCCCAAAAGGCCAAGCCAGCGTGGCGCGTTACCGGGAAGCTCTCATGAACTGCGCGGAAGAGGCTTTTTCCTCACGAGAGTTCCTCGAGGGCTCGCTGGCCGTAGCCCTGCTCGAAGGCTTAAAGAAACACGCTGCCAACCACCGCATTTACGATGGCACGGATGACTCAGAACTCCCCTTTGAAAAACTCCTCGGAGCAGCCATCGCCCTTTCCAAGGAGATTAAAAACGCCACTAAGAAAAAACGCATCGGCATCATTCTTCCACCCGGTAAAGGTGGCATGATTGCCAACCTGGCCGCACTCTTCGCCAATAAAATCCCCGTAAACCTCAACTTCACCGCCTCTCACCAGGCCGTCCGCTCCGCGATTCGCCAAGCCGACCTAGACCGCTTCATCACGGCCGATCCCTTCGTCCGCAAAATCCCCGATTTCCCCTGGCCTCCCAACCGGGACCTCCTCTTTATCGAACGCATTCTTCCCCAGATTAAAAAGAAGATCATCAAATGGGTCCTCCTCGCCAAGTTTCTCCCCACTTCCCTACTGATAAAGCTCCTCGGAATCGGGAAATCAAAGGGCGATGACGAGGCCGTCCTCCTCTTCACTTCTGGCTCCTCTGGCGAGCCCAAAGGAGTCCCGCTCAGCCACCGCAACCTCCTTGCGAACGTCTGCCAGTTCGGCCGTCAACTCAACCTACCAGAAGACTCAAAGCTCCTCGGCTGCCTCCCTCTTTTCCACTCCTTCGGCAGCACCGTGACCCTTTGGTATCCCATCATTGAGGGGCTGGATCTTGTCA
This sequence comes from uncultured Verrucomicrobiales bacterium, assembly GCA_937944055.1. GTDB lineage: Bacteria > Verrucomicrobiota > Verrucomicrobiia > Verrucomicrobiales > Akkermansiaceae > SW10. The sequence continues at coordinate 30,318 of CALDZJ010000089.1, forward strand.
CCTACCCCACCCCGCTGGAAACAAAACGCCTCGCCGAATTGATCGAAAAACACGAGGTCAATCTCCTCCTCTCAACCCCCACCTTCCTGCGCGGTTACATGAGACGCATCGAGCCCGAGAAGCTCGCTTCCCTCAGCATTGTCGTAACCGGAGCAGAAAAACTCCCAAACAACCTCGCCCACTCCTTCCAAGATAAATTCGGGATTCTCCCCATGGAGGGATACGGCCTGACGGAAACCTCACCGGCCGCCACCGTAAACCTCCCCCTTGACGACCCGGAAGATGGCTTCCCTCTCATCCCCTCCCAGCGCTTCGCCTCGGTGGGTCCCCCTCTCCCTGGCCTCGCAATCCGCATCACGAATCCTGCGACCGACCAAGAAAGCAGCATCGATCAATCCGGCATCATCTGGATGAAGGGCGCCAATATCTTCAAAGGATACCTCAATAAACCCGAGCTCAGTGAAGGCGTCATTGATGAAAATGGCTGGTTTAAATCCGGAGATGTCGGCCGCGTAGACGAGGATGGCTTCCTCCACATCGAGGGCCGCATTTCTCGTTTCTCAAAAATCGCCGGAGAAATGGTCCCGCATGAAAGCGTAGAAGCCGCCGTGAATAAGGCACTAGGGCTCGATAACGAAACGGAGCGGAAAGTCGCAATCGTCGGCATCCCCGACGACAAAAAAGGAGAAGCCATTGCCCTGCTCTCCACCATCTCAGGCCCAGCTCTCGAACAAGAAGCCCTCGACATCCGCTACAAGCTCATGGACGACGGCATCCCCTCTCTCTGGTGTCCTAAAAAAATCATTCCCGTTGACTCCATTCCCGTCCTCGCCTCGGGCAAGCTCGACATCAAGGGTTGTGAAGACCTCATCCAAGAATCCTGAGTCAGCGCACTCACCTCGCCTCACTCGCTTTGATCAATTCATGGCGGAGGCCCTCTACGGCCCCCGCGGTTATTACACGAGTGAGCGCCGCATCCTCGGCCCGCGTGGCGACTTCACCACCACCCCAAAGCTCAGCCAACTCCTCGCCCGAGAAATCGCTCAGTGGATTCTCGCCGCTTGGAAATACCACGGAAAAGATCACGGAAAACACCTCCCCGTCATCGAGCTCGGACCAGGGGATGGCACGCTCGCCCACCACATCCGCCGCCACCTACCCTTCTTAAAAAGACGCTCGCTGGACTACCACTTCGTAGAAATCTCGCCATCCCTCGCACGCCGCCAAAAGGCCAAAAATCTGAACAAGGGAGAATGGCACCTCACTTTAAAAGAGGCTTTGATCAAGACCAACGGAAGCGCACTCATCATTTCCAACGAGTTTTTCGACGCCTTCCCTGTGAGGATTTTTAATGACCGCTTAGAGGAGCTCTTCCTCGATGCTCAGCTCACGGAAGTCTGGCAGGCAGCAGAAGAACTCCCTGCCTCCACCCTCTTCAAAAATCCCCCAGCCCGCTTTGAAGTTGCCGAGTCCATCCAACGCTGGTGCCAAAGCGATCTCTCCGAGCTTAGAAAAGGCGACGTCCTCAGCATCGACTACGGCGGAAATGCCCAAGAAGTTTACCACCGCAGACCCCTCGGCTCGCTCCGCGGATATGCCCATCACATGCGCCTCCTCCCGCCTGAAGCATACCAAAACCCCGGAAAACAAGACCTCACCTTCGATGTCTCCTTCCCCGATCTCATCGAGTGGGGTCAGGCGCTAGGCCTAAAATGCCTCAGTCTCAGCTCACAGGCCGAGTTCCTAAAAACAAATGACCACGAGGGAGCCGGCGGAGCATTTAAAGTTCTCCATCAGCGGAAATCTTGAAGAAGCAGAGCTCGGCCAAAGCCCCCCTCACCGAGAAAATGCCCTTCTAAAGAAGTTTCCCTCCCCATTTTTCATGGCTAAACTTCCCTCATGCCCAATGCCACCGACCTAGATGCCGCGATTCGTGATGTCCCGGATTTCCCAAAACCGGGGATCCTTTTTAAAGACATCACCCCCATCCTCGGAGATGCCACCCTTTTCAAAACCTCCTTAGAACTCCTCGCCGCCACCGCTGGCCAGACTAAGATTGATAAGGTCGTCGGGATCGATGCCCGCGGCTTCATCTTCGCCGCCGGAGTGGCCCAGATCCTCAATGCCGGCTTCGTCCCCGTCCGCAAGAAAGGAAAACTCCCATGGACCACTCACCAAATGGCATACAGTCTGGAATATGGCGAAGACGTGGTCGAAATCCATGCCGATGCCATCAAACCGGGCGAAAAAATCCTCCTGGTCGATGACCTCCTTGCCACCGGAGGCACCGCAGCCGCTTCAATCAAGCTCCTAAAAGCCCTCGATGCTGACATTGTCGGCATCTCTTTTCTAATCGAGCTCGCCGAGCTCAAAGGCCGAGACTTGCTCGACCACCCGCAAACTCACTCCATCCTCAGCTACTAGAAAAAATGTCTTTTGAAAACTACTCCGCGCAGCTTCTACGCTACCCAGAACTCGGCTTCAGCCTAGATCTCTCACGCATGGACATCTCGGCTGACTTCACCGCCAAGATGCAAGAAAAAATCGAGAAAGCCTTCACCGATCTCGCACAACTCGAGGCGGGAGACATTGCCAACCCGGACGAAGGGCGCATGGTCGGGCACTATTGGCTGCGTCACCCAGACCTCGCCCCGAGTGAGGAAATCCGCAAGCAAATCGCCGAACCCATCGCAGCGATCAAGGAATTCGCCTCGATGATCCCCACCGGAGAAATCGCCCCCCCCTCAGGCGGAATCTTCCAAAACATCCTCATCATTGGCATTGGCGGATCCGCCCTCGGCCCCCAGCTCATCAACGATGCCCTCGGCCAAGTTGGCGAAATGAAACCCTATTTCTTTGACAATACCGACCCCGCAGGAATGGACCGCGACCTCGCCGAAATCGGCAAAGAACTTTCCCAAACCCTCGCCGTGGTCATCTCTAAATCAGGAGGAACTGCGGAAACCCGCAACGGAATGCTCGAAGCTAAGAATGCTTACGAAGAAGCCGGGCTCGACTTCGCGAAGCACGCCATCGCGGTGACGGGCGAGGGATCAAAGCTCGATCACTTCGCCCGTGAAGAGGGCTTCATCACCACCTTCCCCATGGAGGACTGGGTCGGCGGGCGCACCTCAGTGCTCTCCACCGTGGGCCTCGTTCCCATGGCTCTCCAAAACATCGACTTCGAGACAATGCTCGCCGGAGCAAAGGAAATGGATGAGCAAACGCGCCTCCCTGATGTGCGCAAAAACGCCGCGATGAGCCTCGCGCTCGCCTGGTATCATGAAGGGGATGGCAAAGGCGCACGCGATATGGTGGTGCTGCCCTACAAGGACTCCCTCGTCCTATTCTCAAAGTATCTTCAACAACTCATCATGGAATCCCTCGGAAAAGCGCAGGACCTCGATGGCCAAACCGTCAACCAAGGACTCGCCGTTTACGGAAATAAGGGCTCCACTGATCAACACGCTTACGTCCAGCAATTGCGCGATGGCTTGCACAATTTCTTCGCCACCTTCATCGAGGTGCGCAAAGGACGTGAGGGAGAATCAATCGCGGTAGAAGGAGCGAACACCTCGGCAGACTACCTGCAAGGATTCTTACGCGGGACCCGCCGCGCGCTCTATGAAAATGGTCGCCACTCGGCCCTCATTTCCATCGAGCAAGTCAATGCACGCAGCATCGGCCACCTCATCGCCCTCTTCGAACGGGCCGTCACCTTCTACGCCTCGCTCGTGAATATCAATGCCTACCACCAGCCGGGAGTTGAAGCTGGTAAGGTCGCCGCAAATGACTTTCTAGAACTCCTCAATCAAGTCCGGGGAAATCTCACAGCGCAGCGTAAAAGTGCGCAGGAAGTGGCCAGCGCGATCGATGGTGACCCAGAAGACGTCTTCCACTGCCTTGTCCACCTCGCCTCGAATGGCGAAGCCAGCCACACCCGTGGGGAAAATCCGAGCGATGACCGCTTCTTCCTCTAAGACCCTACGGAGAGGCTCCACCAAGGCAGACTAAACTGGCACCGCTAATTCCTGCACGATTTCCTGCACCACCGCCTGGCCCGTGCGCCCAGCGTAGTGCGCATCTGCCTCCAGAACAAGGCGATGGCCGATCACGCCAGGCGCGAGAGCCTGAATCGTCTCTGGGAGGACAAAATCGCGGCCTTCAAAAAGACTGAGGGCTTGAGAAATACGCAGTAAGTTCAGCGAAGCCCGTGGACTCGCCGCCAGTTTTACCCCGCTACGCCCACGCGTCGCCGCGACAAGACGGACGAGGTATTCTTGCAGCGCCGGAGTAATCGCGACTTGAGAAACCGCCTCTCGCACCCGCAAAAGATCATCGCGATTTACCACCGGCTGAACCTGATTCAGGGGATGCGCTTTTTCCTGCGCGTTGAGGATGGCCATCTCTTGCTCGATCGAGACATAACCCAGCGAGCATTGGTAAGCGAAGCGGTCCATCTGCGCTTCCGGAAGCGGATAAGTCCCGCGTAGCTCCACCGGATTTTGAGTGGCGATGACGAAAAATAGATCCCCCAGATCATAACGCGCCCCCTCCACCGTCACCTGCTTCTCAGCCATCGCCTCTAACAGCGCGCTCTGGGTGCGCGGAGAAGCGCGGTTGACCTCATCCGCTAAAAGAATGTCACTGAAGATCGGACCGCGATGGAACTCGAAGGTCGAATTTTTAGAATCCAGCACACTCACTCCAAGAATATCTGAGGGCAAGAGATCTGGGGTGAATTGAATCCGCTGAAAGGCAGCCCCACCCATCGAGGCTGCGATGGCCTTAGCCAAGGTGGTCTTCCCCGTGCCGGGAACATCTTCTAGTAACACATGCCCTCCCGCCATCATCGTCGCCAAGACCCGGCGTAGCGCCTCCTCCTGCCCCAGCATGACGGATTGCACAGACTTTTCGAGGCGGGAGACAATCTCTGCGATTTCCATTATTTTTCTTTTGAAGCTTGATCGAGGTTCCACTGATTCCAGGCCGGACGCGCTATTTTTTGATGCCACGCTCGGAGCGCGATGATCGAGGCCAGATCCTTTTCTGGGAGCTCCGCCGTAAGGGTTTTGATCCGGGCGTCATTCATGATTCTCAGCCCCTTATTGGTCTCTAAGGGGAATTCCAGATCAGTCAGGATCGCATGACCTTCCTTGGTGGGAGCGATGATCACAATTGGGAAGAGGGGCTCCGGCCCTTGCTTGGTCTGCATCAAGATTGAAAATGCTCGAAACCTCCCCGCCGACATCGAGCCGAGAACGCGCGGCGCCCCCAGCGCAGAAACCGCAGTCGCCCTCAAATAGCTGAGATTCCGGAGGAATTTATCCGGATCATCTGGCCGTTTATGAAAAGCCGATTTCGTCAGTAAGTCAGCAAAACTTCCCTCCCGCGCGACTTGCTGCCACTCCTTGATTAACTTCTGCCCGGCCTCTTCTGTGATCACCGAACCTGCAGGATCATCCTGTCCGAATTTTGCTAAAATTTCACCCACCCATTTCTTTTCAAAAAGCCCCTCTTCAAGCGCGAAGCGCTCAGTGAGTTTCTCGAGCGATTGAGCCATAGAAGGCGCGACTGAGTGGGCAAGAGGCGCCTCAATCCCTGGTAGAATCGCCCAGCCATCCTCCTGCTTCACCAGCCAAATCTTAAACAACTCCGGCTTCCACCCACTCTTGTCAAGGCCAGCCCTGAACACACCGAGTGCGAGCTCTCCCTCCTGAAACACCTGCCACAGAGACACTTCCGAGCTCTCTTTTTCAAGCCGCCCGCGCGCCCACCAGTCTAGCGCTTTGTGATAGCGAGAGAGCCTCCGCTCCTCAACTTTTTCAGCATCCAGAGCCTCACGCTCGGCAGCTTCTTCTTCATCTTCAGCCTCTTCTTCATCTTCAGCCTCCTCCTTCTCAAATTCCTCCTTCTCACGGTAGAAACGCCGCAAGAAAGGATCGATCTGATTTTCCTTAAGATCTCCCAGGACCCCGGCTAAGACGTCCTTAGGATGATTTGCCCGCAGCGCGGCATTCTCAATCTCGAAGATATCGCCCAAGCGCATCGCACTATTGTAATCATTCCAATCAAAGGACTGGTTAAAAAAATCACGATGCGTTTCTGCTTCTTCATGATCATGAGTCAGAAATGGAGGCAGCGTAACTCGCCAGCCTTCCTCGGTCTTCAACATCTCAAAACGGATCGCATTAAGACAATCATCACGAGGCTGAACGCGGAAGCTCGATAAGAATGCCACCAGATAAGAAGCTTCTTTACCGTCGCTTCGACCTTCGATGATGACTCTCATCACTTGATTGGATTTTAAAACCCGCCAAGCGGAGCGGGGATCATCACCCTTCATTCCGAGACGCGTCGCCTTAATCACGCGCTCCCAATCCCGCTCGGGAAGCTGATCCCGCTCCAGCAAGCCTTGCCAAACTTGAAGCGCCTCCGCTTCCCCCGCTTGCGCGCATTTTAAGAATTCTTTAAGCACCTCCTCGGGCTCTTCCAGCTTGAGTTTCTCAGGGCTTACCAAAGCCTGTAGTGATTCACGAAAGCGAGCCCGCTCACTCGCTTGCAGCTGAGCCACTCCTGCGATTTTTTGCGAGACCATCCACTGTTCTAAGGCCCGCACCCGCTCTCTCATCTCCGCCGCGAACCCGAGGCCGGCATTATCAAAACTCCCTTCGATGGGAGCTGCCTGCCATTGCCCAGCCACCTTTACCACCCCCAGCGCTAGCACCGAGACCGCATCCGGCTCAGTCTCACTCCGAGCACTCAGCAAGACGGCGGCGAGATTCCCATCGACCTTTTCCAGCCATGGCGAAAGCTCAATCTCACTGCTCCGCAACCAAGCGATCCGCTCGCCCCAGCGCTTCTCTATCAGCTTCTTTTTCTCAGGCCCACAAAATGCCGAAAGTGCCAATTCTTCCCTGATGTCGACAGTCTCGGCCGAGCTCAAGACCCTCGTGAAAAGCCCCAGTATCGCCTCGGATGGCTCGCCTGCGAAGAGACCCAAACTCGCCAAATAAAATGTCAGGATGGTCCAACGCATCGCTCAAGAGCTTGGCAGTCTGAGGAACTTCCGGCAAGCCCCGCTTCTCAGCAATCTGGCCTCAATTAAGGGAAGAGTTTCCAACAAATCAGAGAAAGGAGAGAGCCTAAAATGAGACCAGCCGTGAGGCCATAAAGCGCCCACTGCATCTGAATGGGCTCCACTTCCGGGCCGTAAAAACTAGGAGGAGGAACCGCCTTCGTCACGATAATGGTCGGCCTCACACTCCTGCTCCAGTGACTTTCAAAAGCCCTTTGCGATTCTTTCACCCCTTTCAAGGTCTCGCGAGCACTGTCCCACTCAAGGTGAGCATCACGGATCGTCGGGTCCAAGAGGTAGGTTGAGACATCCATTCCAGGCTTAGGATCAATCTTGAGATTTTTTGCCGCAAAGGCCGCTTTCAATTCAGCCCGCGCCTCAGCTTCAATCTCGATGAAAGGGGCTAATTCCAAGCTCAAAGTTTTAGCTCCCTCGAGCTTCTGCCGTTCGTCCACCACTTTAACCCTTCCATAGACTCCCTCCGCGATCAGATTAGCGATTTGTGCTGCTTCCAGAGGATCATGGCGCGTGACCCGCACATCGAGTTCCTTCACCAGTCGATCATGCTCTAAATCGATCGAAGAGCGTAACTCCGTAAGAGCATCATCCGTTCCCAGCCCCCAAGCTGCCGAAAGATCTAAGGTCTCAATGATAGGGCGCAGAGCATCGTCCGATTTCAAATCACGCAAGACGGCCTCCTCGTTCAAATTAGCAAGGCGGCTCCCAGAGTCCTCCACCCGCGCAGATTTGGCCACGAAAGGCGGGCGAATGTGCACCGAGAGCTTAGCGGTCGAGAGATAGTCCTTTGGACCATCTTCCCATTTCTTTTTCCCATACAAGAAGCCTCCAACAACTCCCACTGCGGTCACCAGGGCGAGAAGCCACGACCACCACCAAAATCCTCTACGTCCACGACGTCGTTTCATGGGCTTATTAAGAGCAAAAGCTTTTCAGATTGAAAGCCTCTTTCCTGCTCTTCTTACGCAGCACTGCCTCGGACACCGACAAGCTGTCCTAGGCTCAGGAAACTTTGTTTAGTTTTCATAAAAATAAACTTAAACGCTATTTTTTACATATTTAAACATATCTTAAATGTTAATTTAAAAAAATGGATAATATATTGACGAAAAATGAAAAAAATGAAATTCCACGCCCCGAAGTAGTTTTAACCAACTTCAAATCATTGAGTTAAGACTAACGAAAAAAAACATTACCCTTATGATAAAAACTATAAAAAGCATCGTAGGATTCAGTCTATTCGGAATCCTCTCAGTCACCGGTCAAACAGTCGTTGACCATGACCCAGACAGCAAAATTTGCTACAAAGGCACTCCAAAACGTTGGAATGACGACCACATGGGCAACATCACGGTAGATACCGAGTTCGTGCAATTCGATCCTGCCAACCCTGACGCGCCGTCCTCATTCACCGGGTCCTTTGGCATTTCCTACACGGGCCCAGCGCCATCGCAGTCGCTTGCAGGCAGTGACTTAAGCTTCCTCTTTTCTCCTGCCGTTACGACGGTGTCACTGAGCGGAATTAGCGTTCCTGACACCATCGCAGTGGGAGACGACATCTGGAACCTCTGCCACACCTGTTATGACTTCAGGGTGACCAGTCTCTCCGGAGGAAAGTTAGAGGGCTTCACGGTGATTGACTCCGAAACAAGGGAGGAGATCAAATCTGAAGATGGAGTCTTCCGCGGAATCACGGGGCCCGTTGAGTTCCAGCATGAAGGCGGCATCGAAGCATCCTCGCACTTCATTGTCTCGATTGATAATATCGAAGCTTGCTACTGCGTTCCCGAGCCATCGACCGCATCCTTGAGCTTGCTTGCGCTGGCTTGTCTCGTGTCACGCCGTAAACGCTAAAATTCACCTCAGCCAGTTCAGCTTAAAACTCCGATGGTCCATGCCATCGGAGTTTTTTTTGACGGCCCCAGAGAGAGTCAGAGAGAGCCCAAGGAAATCAAGCGGAGAAGCGAGTGGCCCGCCCTCGTCCATCGACCAGCTCGGCTAACTGCTCTGGCTTGCGCCCATTGGCGATGAGAACCTCAATCCCTCGATCACTGGCGTATTTTACCGCATCTAATTTTGAAGCCATTCCTCCGATCGAGAACTTACCGCTTTCGGATTTCACACAGTCACCGACCGCATCCAAATCCTGAACCTTCTCAATCAAAGCCCCATCTTGATCCAAGAGGCCATCAACCGTTGTGAAGAGGACGAGGGTCTTGGCCTGCAGAAGATCTGCGACCCGAGCTGAGAGCAAGTCATTATCACCCACCCGCAGCTCCTCGATCGCGATCGAGTCATTTTCGTTCACGATGGGAATAATGTCCCCTTCCTGCAAAAGCCGATTCATCGTTGCGGAGACCCGCTCACGGTGATCGCGTAAATCCGCACCCGTCAAAAGAAGCTGAGCCACATCCAGTTCAAATTGCTCAAAGAGACTCTGGTAGTGCTGCATCAGGCGGGCCTGACCAATCGCGGCGGCAGCTTGCCGAGTCTCCAGATCATCCGGATAGCCCTCCAGCGAAAGGGCACTTACGCCAGCACCGACGGCCCCGGAAGAGACCATGACACACGAGTGGCCGCGGGCTTTTAACTCTGAGATCGCCGTCACCAGCCTCACCAGCGAGGCACCATCGAGCCTCCCATTTTCACGAGTGAGCACTCCGGTGCCAATCTTAATGACGATAATCTCTCTCATAATTTACATGCGCTCAGGCACCGGAATGGCGAGAAGTTCTAGACCATCCTTAAGCAGCTTGGAGGTCAGATCACAGAGGATCAAGCGGCTTTCCCGCTGCAGTCCCTCCGCCTTCAAGACTGGGCAAGCCTCAAAGAATGAATGAAAGGCCCGCGCCACTTCGAGAAGGTAGGTCGCGAGAAGGTTCGGCCGATAATCATCGAGAACCTGGTGAATCTGATCGCTATAACGGCTGAGCATGCGGACAAGGTGGACTTCTTCCTTCTCGGTGAGTTTTAAGTTCCCCGCCTCCAGAGTCACCTCTTCATCGAGCTTTCTAAAGATCGAACGGGCTCTGACATAACTGTAAAGAAGGTAGGGTGCGGTATCACCTTCTAAAGCCACCATCTTTTCCAAGTCAAAAACGTAATCAGACATACGGTGATGCGAGAGTTCCGTAAATTTTACGGAATTCACGCCGATGAGCTCGGCCAGTGCCTGTTTCTCCTCTGCACTTTCGAGGCGGCTCTTAGCATCCACCACCTCTTGCGCCGCTTTCACAGCATCATCTAAGACATCTTCCAGCTGAGGGAGATCCCCCGCCCTCGTTTTCAGCGGCTTGCCATCTTTCCCTAAAATCGTGCCGAAGGAGACGTGCACGAGCTTAATTTGCTCGTACCCGAGGCGGCTCGAAATATCGAAAAGTTGCTGAAAATGCCCACCTTGGCGGAAGTCAACGACATACCAAATCTGCTCGGCTTTCCATTCTTCAGCCCGGAATTGCACCGTCGCGATGTCGGTAGTGGCATAGTTAAACCCCCCATCATTCTTCTTCACTAACATCGGGAAATCCTCCCACTCCCCATCACGATTGACCTTGAAGGGATCACTCTTTGGCTTCGCGGACTCGCTTGAGAAGATTCCTATCGCGCCATCGCTCTCGCGGGCGTGCCCCTCCGTGATGAGGCGATCGACCAGCGGGGCCAAGGCCTCATTATAATCGCTCTCGCCCAGCCAATGGTCGAAGCTCACATCTAAGCGATCGTAAATCTTATCCAGCCCCTTACGGGAGAGCTCCACGCAGCGGGTCCAAATTGCTAAATTCTCGGGATCACCCTGCTGTAGTTTCACCAATTCAGCTCGGCACTCCTCACGAATCTCCTCATTGTCCTTTGAAGCATCTGAGGCTGTCCGGTAAAGGCGGAGGAGTTCTTGCAGGGGGTCTTTTCCCAGCTGAGTTTCATCGACCCCAGCTTTCCAAGCCCACGTCACCATGCCGAACTGTGTTCCCCAGTCACCGAGATGATTATCCTTAATCACGCGGTGGCCGAGCTTGCTCGCGACTCGCGAAAGACACTCGCCAATGATCGTGGAACGGATGTGCCCAACGTGCATTGGCTTGGCGACATTTGGAGCAGAAAAATCCACCACAATGGTTTGCGGGGCATCCACTGGCACCACTGAAAGACTTGGAGAGCTCCACTGCGCTCTTGCCAAATCAGCCCAAGCTTCTGGACGGAGGGTGAAGTTCAAAAAACCCGGACCCGCAATCGTCATTTCACAAAGTTCTCCCACATCAGCCTTCTCCATCTCGCCCATCAGCTCCGCCGCAAAATCGCGCGGATTTTTCCCTGCTGGCTTCGCCAACATCATCGCAGCGTTCGATTGAAAATCACCAAAGCGGAGATCAGCCGCCTTAGTCACCTGGATCCGTAAGGGATCCGGCAAAGCGACCTCTAGGGACTCCAACGCGCGGAGGACTTTTTCACGAAGAATTTCAGAAATGGTCATAAATCAAAATCAGGTCGGACAAGGGGAAGCAGAGCCGAGAAGGGCGCAAATTTGCTCCACCGAAACGGCTTCTTCCAAGGCGGTGCGCAGATCGGATTGGCGAAAGATCTTCGATAAATCAGAGAGGATCTGGAGATGCTGTGCGGCCTTTTCTTCAGGCACGAGCATCAGGAAAATGAGATGAGATGGAGCATTATCCGGTGAGTCAAAATCGACCCCATCCCTCGAGCGGCCAAAGACCGCGAGCGTCTCCTTCAGCCCCTTCACACGCGCATGAGGGATCGCCACCCCAGATCCCAGTCCAGTCCCCACGTGAGATTCACGCTCCAGCACGGCATTCCCGAAGAGATAACAATCCCCCGAGGGCACCTTACCAATCTTAGAAAGATGGCCAATCATCTCGAGAACCACCTCTTCATGATCGGTCTCGGCAAGCTCGAGAATCACACAATCAGGAGTCACCAACTGTTGGAGAGAAGTCATAAAGGACGCGGCAAAATTGACGGGAATCGCGCGGCCTTGGTGCTAAGGGAGGGCCAAGGAAGAAACAAGAGTAAAACCTCCGCGCCGGCTTCAGGGTATTTCAAGATTCCTGAGATAAATTCCCGTAAAAAAGGCCACTCGCCTTCCAGCGAGTGACCATTTTCTTTCCGTAATTTTCGTAAAACGAGGCCCTATTCAGCCGCTTTCGGCTCAGCGGCTGGGTCTTCATTCGCTTTCGGAGGGTCGACCTGAATGGGTGGAGTGACGGCCTCGATCTTCTTAGGAGGCTCAGGGGTGATGATTTCAAAGACCTCGATATCGAAAACGAGCATCCCAGATGGCCCACCGGGACGTGGTGGAGTATCGCCATAGGCCATGTCTGCGGGAATCCAGAAGCGGGTTTTTTCTCCCTCGACCATCACTTTTAAGCCCTCAAGCCAGCCCTTGATCACTCCGCCCTGCATGTTGACCTCGAAGAGCTCATCACGTTGGATTGAATTATCAAACAGTCTGCCATCAGAAGCCTGCCAACCAGCATAATGAACCTTCACGCGATCCGTAGGCCCCGGCTTCTTAGTGCCGTCTCCTTTTTTCAGAACTTTATACGCTAATCCAGACTCCAGCTTCGTGGCATCTTCAGGGACTGCCGAGACATCAGCAGGAGTTTCAGGAGCAGGTGGTGGCGTTGCGAACTCGACTAATTCCAGATCAAAGGTCAGGGCTCCCTCTGGGGCTCCGGGACGCTTTTCTGGGAAGGTCATCGCCTCGGGAATCCAAGCGCGGCGGCTCTCACCCTTTTTCATCCCTTTTAAGAGATCGACCCAGCCCGTAATGGGCGATTGAGCGAGATTGAGCGACATGGGCTGCCCCATTTGCTTATTAGAACCCACGGCGGCGCCATTGGTATCCCAACCGTTAAAATTGATTTTCACCAAATCTCCGTCTTTGGGAGACTCCTCGCCTTCTCCGGCTTTCAGGACGATAAAAGGGATACCGGACTCGGTTTTCGCAGCGTCCTCGGGAGCGGCTGCCACATTCTCGGGAGCATCAGCAGCGCGAGGCGGCGGCGGAGGCTTCGGAATGGCGCGGAAGTCAATCAACTCGAAGTCGAAGACCAAGTCCCCTGCCGGAGCACCCTCTGGGGCTTCTCCTTCTTTGCCGAAGGCGAGCTCACCAGGAATCCAAAAGCGGCGTTTCTCCCCCTTTTTCATGAGCTGGAGTCCTTCAATCCAACCCTTCAAGTTGAGTTCACCCACCTTAAACTGAGCGGGAGCAGGTTGATTCCGAGTGCTGGTGAGGAATTCGCCATCAGCCTTCCAGCCGCTAAAGTGAACGGTCACCACATCCTCGGCGCTTGGCATGGCATCGCCTTCGCCCTCTTGGAGAATTTGGCTTTTTAAGCCAGAATCAGTTGTCAGAGCATCCGCTGGAGCGACGAGGTCCTTGGGCGGCTCAGGTGCTTTGACAATCTCGAGAAGCTCGACATCGAAAGTCAGAGCTCCGGCCACACGGCCCTCATCACCATAGGCGAGATCAGAAGGGATCCAGAAGCGACGCTTCTCTCCTACGACCATCAACTGAACCCCCTCGGTCCAGCCTTTGATCACCTGATTTAAGGCGAACTCGGCAGGCTGACCACGGCGTAAAGAGCTATCAAACATCTCTCCATCTGAAGCTTTCCAACCGGTGTAGTGAACTTTCACGGTGTCGCTTGCACTTGGCTTCACGCTGCCTGTTCCTTTTTTCAGCACCATCGAGGCCAATCCTGACTCACTCTTCTCAGCACCCTCAGGAGCTGCCGCGACATTGGCAGGAGCTTTGAAGGGGTCCTCCGCGGGCTTGGCTGGCGCCGCTGGCTCGTCGCTCTTTGCCGGAGCCGCTGGCTCGTCGCTCTTTGCGGGAGCCGCTGGCTCTTGGGCCACTGCGGATAAGCCCAGTGCACCACTTAGTAATCCGGAAATAACCCGGCGTTTTCTATTAATCATGTCGTGAGAACGGTCCTCTGCACGAGGGATTGTGTCAACGTCACATCTCACAAGAATCGGAAGAATTTCCGTCAACTCACAGCTTCTTAGCCTTTTCGCCGCTCATGCCACCGCGCCACCCCGCCCTTCACAGCTGAGGGAAAACTCCGCAGATCTTCTAAAATCACATAAATCGACGGCACCAGAACCAAGGTGATCGCGGTGGCAAAGAGGATGCCGAAGCCCAGTGAAACCGCCATCGGGATCAAAAACTTAGCCTGCATATCATCCTCTAACAACATCGGCATCAAGCCCACAAAGGTCGTCAAGGAAGTGAGCAAAATGGGGCGGAAACGCCGTGCCCCCGCATTCCGCGCCGCCTCGATGACGCTGAGCCCCTTCTTCCGGTGGCGATTCACGTAGTCCACGAGGACCAGAGAATCATTCACCACCACCCCGGCCAGAGCCACGATTCCGCACATCGACATGATGCTCATATTCAAGCCCATCAAGAGATGCCCAGCAACCGCTCCGACCATCCCGAAGGGGATGACGCTCATCACAATCACGGGCTGAACGTAGCTCTTTAGCGGGATCGCCATCAGAACATACATCAGCAAAAGAGCCCCGATGAAGCCCACCCCCATCTCGCGAATGCTATCGCGCTGGTCACTCTGTTCGCCCTCGAAGCTGTATCGCACACCGGGGAACTTCTCCCCGATCTTCTCCAGAACCTCCTTGGTGTATTTCCCCACAATCTCATTCGCGTTATAACCTCCGGGGAGATCAACATCCGCCTGCAAGCTGATCGTTCGGAAACGGTCAACCCGCGTCACAGTGGCCGGGCCGCGACCGTATTCTGGCTCCACCACCTCCAGAAGAGGCACTTCATCACCCGCTGGAGTGCGGAGCTTCATCCGCTCAAAATTTAACAAAGATTCACGTTCCGCCTCGGGAAGACGCACCATCACCTTCACCTCATCCCGCCCGCGCTGCAGCCTCTGCACCTCATTTCCGAAGAAGGCATTGCGCACCTGTCCCATGACATTTTCCAAGGTGAAGCCCAGCGCCTTCCCCCGCGGAGTGAGATCCCGCACGATCAACTCCTCACGTCCTTTACGATCCGAGTTCGAGACATCCACCACTCCTTTATAATCTTCTCGTAATCGCTCAGTGGCCCAGGCAGTCGCCTCTTCCAAAACCGCCCCATCTCGCCCCGTGAAGTTAATATCGATCGCGTTACCACCCGCCGCTGTCTCGGCCCGAAAAACGAGCGAGACGATGCCCGGCACCTCGCCCACTTTCTTCTGCCAAATCGCCTTCAGTTCCTCACTTGAAATGTCACGATCCTTCGCTGCCGCCAGCTCCAGCGTCACCTCCCCGAGATGAGTCCCCGCATTAGACCCAGTGGGCGCTAAGCCTGACTCGAAAGGCTGCATTCCGGAGCTTGCGAGCGCATTGACCACCACGGATTCCCCATGAATATCCTCAATCTCCTCCCCCATCTCGAGCGCCGCTTTCTCCAGCCGCTGCACCACCTTCTGAGTCTCAGAAAAGGGCACCCCCAGCGGCATCTCTAACTTCGCGGAAAGAATCTCTCCCTCCACCTTTGGGAAGAATTGGAAAGGCAGCCAGCCCGTCTTAATCAAGGTCCCAGAAACTCCCACGAGGGCTAAAAAGACGACCCAAACAAGGTAGCGAAAGCGGAGACAAAGCGCCAAAAAAGGCGTGTAAACCGCCTTGATAAATCTCTCCAGACCGCCCGCGATCGCCCCCTGCAATCGGAAGATGATATTCTGACTCGGCTCAGGGGACGTAGGTTTTAAAAGCGCCAAGTGCGCGGGCAGGACCAGCTTCGATTGAAGGAGTGAAAAGAGTAAAACAGGGATCACCACAAGGGGGATATTTGGCCAAATTTTACCACTCACGCCGCTGAGTCCCAGCATCGGAGTGAAAGCCATCGCAGTGGTGAGAATCCCAAAAATCACGACCACTCCGACCTCGTGCGTCCCCTTCCAGCTCGCCTCCCGTGGGTGCTCTCCCTCTTGAATCCGCGTGTAGACATTCTCGCCCACCACGATGGCGTCATCCACCACAATCCCGAGAACTAAGATGAAGGCAAAGGCTGAAATCATGTTCATCGAGATGCCCAAATCAGGCATGAGCCAAAGCCCCCCCGCAAAGGAAACTGGAATTCCTAAGGCCACGAGAAAAGCCAAACTCGGACGCAGAAAAAGAGCCAAAACAAGCAGCACCAGCAGTAAGCCCATTCCGATATTTCTTTTCAAAAGATCTAAGCGCCCCTCCAGAATGAGGCTTTGATCATTCCAGACATCCACGCGCAGGCCCTCGGGCTTCTCCAAGCTCGCCACGTATTCCTTGGCCAGCCGCGCAATTTCTAAGGTATCCTGCTCCGCGATGCGGAAAATGTGCACGACCACTGCTTGTCGGCCATTGAAAGTGGACTCTAATTCGGAGTCCTCGAAGCCATCGATCACTTCCGCGATTTGACTCAACTTTAAGTCAGAGCCATCCGGGAGGGACTTGATCAAAATCTCTTCAAATTCCGCGCCACGATACTTCCGCCCGACCGCTCGCACAATGATCTCGCCCGATTCCGTCTTCACCGATCCACTCGGTAAATCGAGCGAGGCACTGCGCACCGCTGCAGCCACTTCTTGCAGACTAAGGTCATACTTTCGCAAGGCATCCTCCGGGACCTCGATCGAGATTTCATAAGGCCGCACCGAGGCCAGCTCGACCTTCTTGATCGTTTGCTGACCTTTTAAGAATTTCTGAATCGCCCGGCCCGGCTCCCTTAAGAAAGCGGCCGCCTTATTCTCAGGAGAAGGCGGCACGTAGTTGAGCAGACCATCGCGCACCTGATCTGCGTATTGGCGCAAGCTGGCCTCATCCGTATCGGCCGAGACCGCTAAGCTGATGATCTGCCGATTCACCACGATTTCCTCAAAAATCGGCTCCTCGGTCTCCTCAGCCAGATGATCGATCGCATCCACCCTCGTCTGAATGTCTCCCATGACATCGCGCACCTTAAATCCGGTCTCAACCTCCACCGTCAGACTCCCGATATTGCGCGAGGCCGTTGACCTCACCCGCTTAATTCCATCAACATCCGCGATGGCCTCCTCAATCGGAATGATCACACCACTCGTGACCTCCTCCGGGGTAGCGTTCGGGTAAGGAACACTCACCACCACTCCATCAAAGGCAATCTCAGGAAAAACCTCCTTGCGCACTTGGAACCAAGCCGCAAATCCCGCGATCAATACAGCCGCCATCAGGAAGTTCGCCGCGACATGATTGCCACTAAACCATTTAATGAGTTTTTCCATCCGCTCAGATCTAGTTTTTCATCTCTCCGTCTTCTCCGTCTTCCTCGGCCTCCTTGAGCCTCATCCCCTCCACCGGCAGCGCCAACTTGGTCAGGATGACCTTTTCCCCATCCTCCACTCCAGCTCTAACATAGACGTAATCCTTCTTACTTTTCAGGATTTGGAGGCTGCGTAACTCCAGCTCACCATCCTCATTTAGCACGCTCACCCCATCACGCCCTCGCACTGCGATCCGTGGCACCGCAATCACATCAGCCAGACTCGCTCCATCGATCCGCGCTTTTAAAAATTGCCCTGGCGAGGGCAGGCGAAAGCGCTCATCAAGAGCCTCATTTGCTAAAATCTTCACGAGAAGGTAGGCTGAAACGGTCGCTGGATCAATCTCGCCCAAGTCCCACATCATCTCACCTTCCCACTCGTATCGTTCTCCTCCAATCTCGGTAAAGAGGGCAATCTCCACCCCTTTTGAGTCGACGCCCGATCCGCCAGCCCCCTTAGAACCGAGCGGGATCTGCGCGTAATCATCCATCGAGAAAGGCAAGCGGATCATCAGGCTGCGCGCATCGTAAATGACTCCAAGTTGGCTCCCCGGAGCAACCGTGGCCCCTAGATTCAGAGTCACCTGCCGCACTCGACACTCAAAGGGAGCCCGGATCACAGTGCGGTTAAGATCCTCAATGGCCTTCTCCAAGGCCGCCTCCGCCGCCAGCACTCGCGCCTCCGCGCTCTTTAAAAATGGCCGCCGCAAGACCATCTCAGAAGCTTCTTTCCCTCCTCCAATTTTTTTCCAATCCCGAGCCGCTTGCGCTCCGCGCGCTTCTTCTTGCTCTAGGCTAAGCCGAGCATCAGCGAGCCCTGACTTAGCCTGAGCCACTGCCGTCTCGTAATCCAGCCGATCAATTTTAGCGATCACGGCTCCTTCTGGGAAAGTGGCACCGACCTCGAACTGCGGATGCACCTCCTCAATCCGCCCCCCCACCTGCGCTGAGAGTAAAGTTTCCCGCCGAGTCATCACCACCCCCTCGCTCCTGAGCGGGAATTCTAAATCCCCTTTTACGACTCTCGCCACCTCCACGACAGGGACTTTGTCCACCCGCACTTTCTTCTCAGCCTCTGGCTTATTTTTTTCCAGAAATTGATTCACGCCACGCGTCGCTGCGAGGACGAGGACGATGGCAATGACGGTCAAAAGTATCGTTTTCATAGAAGCTTATTTTGCGGGGCGGTAGTCCCCACCGAGGGCCAAGTGAAGGGTGATCCGGTTATCCAGACGCAAGCGGCGAAGAGAGAGTTTTTGTGAAAGTAAAGCAATCCGGTTCGACTGCGCCGTGATGAGCGTGAGGGCATCCCCCGTTCCACCCGAGTATTCTGAAGCAGCCGCATCTGCCGCATCGATCGCAGTCTTCACCGCCTTCGACATCGCCGCTTCACGCTCTGCTAAAAAGTGCTCGGCCACTAAGCTCTGCTCCACCTCCCCAAAGGCCCGCAAGACCGTGCTCTGCAACTGAGCCAGATTCGAGCGATCATCAGACTTCAATCTCGCAAATTCTGAGCGCAGCGCCCCACCCGTCAAAATCGGCTGCGTCAAACCACCCGCTAAAGACCACACTCTAAAATTAGAATTTAAAAGTTGCCGCAAGCTATCGGTCGTAGTCCCCCCGCTCGCCGTGATGCTGAGGCTGGGATAAAGGGCCAGCCGTCCCTGCTTGACCAAGCTCCCAGAAGAGGCAAAACGGCGCTCCGCTTCTAAAATATCAGGCCGCCGTAAAAGCAATTCAGAAGGCAAGCCAGCGGGTGGAACAGCGGGGACCTTTGGGAGGCGCTCCGCACTCTGAATCGCCCCGCGTGGGTAGCTCCCCATCAGAAGTTCTAACTGGCGAATCGCTTGCTCACGCTCCCCTTTTCGCTGAGCAAGAAGCGCCTCATTCGTCGCGATCTCACTCTGGGCAAGGCGGACTTGCGAGGCTGATCCCCCCTCATCCGCAAGAGCATTCGTGTAGCGATCCCGCACAATCTCGAAGGTCGATTTTAAAAGCCGATCAGTCTCCATCGCTAAGGCGATTTGTTCGTTCGCCTCAGCGAGGGCCAGCCAAGCTCGCATCACCTGCGCCGCAAGGGAGGCCCGCGAGGCTCGGAAGGCATTCTGCTCTGCCTGAGCCTCCGCGATCAGGGCGGATTCGCCCGCCCGATTGCGCCCCCACAAGTCAGGCTCCCAAGACACGCTCAAATTTGCCCCGAAGTTCTCAAAAATCGTCGAAGGCACACCACCACTCCCGAAAGGGAAGCCGACAAAGACCTGCCGCTGCCGCGAGCCATTCGCCCCCGCTTGCACTTGCGGATTTCTAGCAGCACCCGCTGTTTTTGCTGAGGCCACCGCACGGTTCACCCGCTCCGCAGCCACTCGCATGTCAGGATTAGCCGCCAGCGCCTGATTCACCAAAGCCTCCCCGCGCGATCCCCCAATCCGGCGCACCCAGTTCGTATCGATGCCCGCTTTGGCCTCCGCGGAAGCAGCCCAGCGCGCCGGAACCTTTCCTGAGACCTCTCCCATCCGGGAAGCCGGCACTCGGGCCACACAAGCGGCCAGCAAGATCGATAAACATAAGAGGAGTAACTTCATTTTTGAAAACCAGCTTCGCAGAAATCAATGACACGATTTAGCGTTTTAGAAAGAGCTTCATCACCCACCGCACCCTCAGAGATTTTTCGCAAAAGATCCCCGTGCATCAGCGTATTGCTCAGCACGCCGAAGGAGAAATGAATGCGCCAAAAAACCTCCTCGGAACTCAGCCCCGGGCAAGCCTCCATAAAGGCCGTCACATAGCGGCCCGCGACCTCACGGAACTGCCCCATCACCTCCTCCGGGAACTCATAAGGATGCTCGCCGACCAAGCGTCCCATCAACTTAGCAAAAAGCTTCTCGCCCAGTGGGGTGCTTTGCACTTCCGTAATCAATGGCTCGAAAAAGGCCCCTAACAAAGCCCGCACTGTAAGCTCAGTTTTATGATCTAGGGCATCGAGCCGCCGCAGCCGCTCCTCATTGACCGGCCAAGCCATCCGCCCCACCACCGCATCAATCAGCCCCTCGCGCGACCCAAAGTAATACTTCACCGAGGCGACATTCGCCCCCGCTCGCCCCGTAATCTCCCGGAGCGAGACCCCCTCAAAGCCTCGCTCCGCGAACAAAGCAGAAGCAGCCTCAATTAAGGCGAGCTCAGTCCCACTTCGCTTCTCTGTGACAACAGCCATTTCGTTAAAACGCTTGTTTAAATCGGATCTAAGAAACTTCAAACGATTGTTTGAAATTTTTCGGCTCGCCAAGCCCCCCGCCAAGACAGAAAACACTCGCGGTCCACTGGGACTGATCTCCCACTTTATGAAACCCCGTAACACCGTCGCTCAGACTGAATCCTGCACAGGCCTCACCTTAGATCTCATCGAGCATGATGGACGCTTCTTTCTCGAGTGCGAGGGACGCCAAATGGACAGCAGCAAGCTCGGTCACCCTGCGCGGACCATCGTCTCCCTTATGAGCCGCCCCTTCCGCCCGGCCAAGCAACCTCGCATTCTTTTCTTAGGACTCGGCTTCGGCCATGCTCTCACCATGGCCCGTAAGGCTCTTCCACAAGAAAAAGCCTCCTTTGTGATCTTTCCAGAAGCAGCCCAACTTCCTCGCTGGTTCTCCGAGCACCTCGCTGGGCAGCTCGCCGAGGATCCGCTCGATGACGAGCGCGTGCATCTGGAATCCGCCAGCCCCTTCGACCTCATCCCGCAAGAGTATGCAGGCTGCCAAGGGATCGTTGCGGATCTCGACCAGCTCGATGCACTCGCCCCTAAAAAATGGTCCATCAGCTCGGAATCCGTTTTAGCAGGATATTATGAGCGACTTAAAAATGGTGGACTTCTCGCCTTGATCTCTAGCCGACCAGTGCAAAAGCTTGAGAAGGCCCTAAAGAAGTCAGGATTCGACCTCGCCATCGACCTCGTTCCTTTTTCCGAAAAATCTAAGAAAAACCGCACTCTTTACCTCGCTCGTAAAGGGCACTATCAACGCTCTCACTGAGCTCACACACTCACCCACGCAATTTAAAGATCTATGAAATCATTCCTACTTCCAGTCCTTCTTGCAGGCAGCTCGCTTGCCGCCGAACTGACCATCAAGAAAGGCCCGCTTGAATCTGAGCTCACGCTTGATGCGACCTTTATCCCGAACGAGGCCACGGTCTTAAAAATCAGCCCTAAGCAGTGGTCCTCATTCGTCATCACAGACCTTGTTGACCATGGAAGCATCGTAAAGGCTGGAGACCCGCTCATCACCTTTGACGATGAAAAATTCCAAAGACAACTCATCGAGAATCGAGAAGCTGCCAAGTCACGCAAGCTCGCCCTCGCAAAAGCAGAACGTGAGCTCGCAGACCTCAAACTCAGCACGCCCAAAAGTCTAGAAGGCTTAAAATTAAGTCATGACCGCGCCAAAGAAGAGCTCGATCAATTTAATGCCAGCGGCCAAGAACTCAGCATCGAAAGCGCGAAGGAACGCCTCACCAGAGCCCAACGCGCCCTTAGCTACAACGAGGAAGAACTAAAGCAGCTCCTCAAAATGTACGAGGAAGATGGCATCACCGAGGAGACTGAAGAGATTATTTTGAAGCGCCAACGGGCTTCAGTCGAGTCCGCTCGCTTCGCCGTTAAAAAGACGGAAAAAGAAACGGAGTGGACTTTAGAAAAAGTCATTCCACGTCAAGCAGTCGACCTTCAGCGAGCCTTCGAAAAAGCTCAGCAATCTTACGAAACTGGCCAAGTCTCCCTCCCCCGCGCCCTTGAGGAAAAAACCCTCGCTCTGGAGAAGACCAAGCGCACCCATGCCGAGGCCGACCGCAAATTAGCAGAATTAGAGGCCGATGCGCAATTCCTCTCCGTCGCCGCCCCCGCCGATGGCATCATCTATTATGGCGAAATTGATAACCTCGCTTGGACTCCCGGCAATAGCCCAAAGTTCCTCAAGAAAAAAGGAAGCGCTCCCGCGGAAACCGCTCTCATGACGCTCGTCCCAAGCAACAGAACTCTCACTCTGCAAGGCAGCGTCGCGCAAGCCGAGCGCCTCAAACTCCCCAGCAACGCGCAGGACTCGGTGCAAGGCTCGGTGAAAGTCGAGGGCCTCAAGAATGTCAGCTTCCCCAGCACCCTTCTTTCAGTCGCCAGCGCACCTGATGCGGGAGGCAAGTACCGCCTCGCCATGTCGGTAGAACTCCCCGCAGACTCACCCATCGTCACCGGAATGAAAGGGAAAGTGAAGCTCATCACCTTCCGCAAAGAAGACGTCATTAGCGTGCCCCACAAGGCCATCACCACGAAGGATGAAATCTCGACCGTCAAAGTGAAAATGGCGGATGGTCAGAGCGAAACCCGTGAGGTGAAACTCGGCCACGTCGCCGCTAACAAAACCGAGATTTTGGAGGGCCTAGAAGTGGATCAAGTCATTCTCGTTCCTGATCCCGAAAAGAACTAAAATCATGCGTCCTCTCTCCCTCTTCTTCGCGCTCATGCTCATGCCCGGCGCGACCCCCATTGCCTCGGCCCAAAAGCTCGCGCCTCTGCCATCCTTACCGGAGGTCAATCCACTAGAAGAGGGCGAGCTGGAAAGCGCCATCACGCGCGGAGTCGACTACCTCGTCGGCAAGCAGAACAAAGACGGCTCATGGGGCAGCGCGACCCGCACGAAGGGGCTGAACATCTACGCACCCGTTCCGGATTCTCACCTCGCCTTCCGAGCTGGGGCATCAACACTGGCCCTAAGCGGGATCCTCGATAGCGGAGACCGCCGGCCTGAAGTCATCGCCGCCATCGAAAAAGGAGAAACTTGGCTCTTAGAAAAGCTCCCTAAGCTTCGCCACCTCGACCCCACCACCACTTATAACGTCTGGGGGCATTCATACGGCCTGCGTGCCATCGCAGACCTCATCGATTACCGCCAGGGTGACGAGGCTAAAATCTCACGGCTCAAGCAGCTCGCGGACCGGCAAATCCAGATGCTCATCAAAATTGAAGACATCAACGGAGGCTGGGGATACCTCGATCTCGATGGAAACCACACCGTCCATTTCTCAGGGATCCCCACCGGCTTCACCAGTGCCACCGTCCTCCTTGCGATGAAGGAAGCTGAGGAAGAATGCGGCATTGAAATCCCAAAAAAAGAAATCAAGCGCGCCCTCGCATCAATCGAGAAACAAAGAACTCCAGATTGGTCATTCGTATACTCCTTTAGCCATAAATACCGCCCCCGTATTCCGATCAACCGCCCCGCAGGCTCCCTCGGTCGTTCCCAAGTCTGCATGGCTGCCATGCGCAAGTTCGGAGACAAACGCGTCACCGACGATCTCCTCGCCCACTGGCTCCACCGCCTCTGCCTCCGCGAGGGCTGGCTCGACATCGGCCGCAAACGCCCCGTCCCGCATGAGACCCACTTCTCGATCTCCGGCTACTTCTACTACTACGGCTTCTACTACGCCAGCGAGTGCCTCCAAATGCTCCCATCAAAAAAACAACAAGAGTTCATCCCACACCTCGCCCGTCACATCATCGAAAAACAAGAAAAAGACGGCTCATGGTGGGACTACCCCCTCTACGACTACCACCAACCCTACGGCACCGGCTACGCCCTCACCACCCTCTCGCGGCT